>NZ_JBFTNR010000032.1:0-13073 GCF_056665995.1 Stenotrophomonas sp. 05L44_2 | reverse complement strand
GATCACACCATCATCCAGCGTGGCGTGGTGCTGCCCTCCCCCGCCGTGGGCGCGGGGGCCGGCAAGGTCGCACTTGATGCCGAATCGCTGCAGTTCACTGCGGACGGCCACTTCTACATCGGCGACGAGTACACCGCCAACGTCTATTACTTCAACGCACAGGGCCAGCTGCAGGGCGTGATCGTGCCGCCGCAGGCGATCCAGCCACAACGTGATGGCAAGCCTGCCTTTGGATCATTGGCTCCGCCGCAGACCGGGCGCCGCAACAACCAGGGCGTGGAAGGCATGGGCCTGTCGCCCGACGGCACACGGCTGTTCGTTGCCCTGCAGAGCGCGCTGATGCAGGACAGCGCGGCGGGCAATGCCGCCGGCCGCATCAACACCCGCGTACTGGTCTACGACGTGTCTGCCAACCCGACGCCGACGCAACCGGTGGGCCACCATGTGATGATCCTGCCCGCCTACGCCCACGACGGCAAAGGCAAGCTCGACCGTACCGCTGCACAGAGCGAGCTGCGTGCGCTGGACAACGAGCGTTTCCTGATGCTGGCGCGCGATGGCAATGGACTGGGCAAGGAGGGCGACGACCCGATCGTCTATAAATCGGTGCTGCTGGTGAACGTGGCGCAGGCCTCCAATCTGGTGGGCACGGCCTATGAGACCGGCACGGCATCGGTGCTGGCCGATCCCGCTGACGCCATGTTGAAGACCGGCATCGTGCCCGCCAACGTCAAAGAGGTGCTGAACCTGCTCGACCGGCCGCAGCTGGCCCGGGCCGGGCTGGACCTGGATACAGGACGTGGCCCTCACCCGGGATTGCTGTCGGAGAAGTGGGAAGCAATGGACGTCTTGCCGGCGCTTGATCCAGAGCACCCGAACGACGTACTGCTGCTGATCGGCAACGACAACGACTTCACCGCCCGCAACTGCCGCATGCAGGGCGCGCCTGGTTGCCGGCCAGCGGCCGGCACTACCAGATCGACCACGCATAGGGATACTGGCCAATCTCCCTGGCCAGGCCCGCTCGAATGGGATTTCCCAGGATATACAGAGCCTGGCGATGCAACGATTCCTCTGCCCTGACCGCATGATCGAAGTACCCGGACTGCCAGACCACGCCGCGGCGACCGACCAGCCGATTCAAGGCCAACGCGCTGGATGATTTGAACCGGCGGGCGATGCCCGACAGCTCCGACGCACGCAGTCGCAACATCCAATGCACATGATCCGGCATCACCACCCATGCCAGTGACTGGACCAGGCCTTGTCGCTCCAGTTCCTCAAACTGGCTGGAGACGCAGCCTGCGGTAGCGCCGCATTCAAAGCGTCGGCGGCGCTGGCATGTTGTCGTGGTCAGCACATATACCTGACCGATGATGGAGCGCCGCCCGTGGCGCAGGAGATCGCTGCTCATGGGGCCGGCACTACCCAACGCAAAAGCCCGTCACGTCCGCCCCGTGGTAGTGCCGGCTGCTGGCCGGCAACCCAAGCCAACGCACAAGCCCATCGCGCCTGCCCCATGGTAGTGCCGGCCGCTGGCCGGCAACCCATGCCAACGCACAAGCCCATCGGGCCTGCCCCGTGGTAGTGCCGGCCGCTGGCCGGCAACCCATGAACCCCGCCCGGCGGTGTGCCCGGCCCCGTCACCCGCGCAGCGTGGCGCCACCATCCACGTACAGGTCACTCATCGCCACGTGCCCGGCCTGCTCGGACAGCAGGAACATCACCGCCTGCGCGATGTCCTCCGGCGTGGCCAGCTTGCGCAAGGGGATGCCCGCCTTGTAGGTGGCCGGATTGCCGGCGATCACCCGTGCCGCGCCCTGCTCGTCTTCCCACATGCCGGTCTGCATCGGGGTCAGCGTGGAGCCCGGCGCAACGATGTTGCAACGGATGCCCAACGGTGCAAGCTCCAGGCCCAGGCAACGGGTGAACATCGTCGCCGCCGCCTTCGAGGCGGCATAGGCGGCCATGCCATGCCGTGGCACGCCCGCCGCGTTGGAACTGACGGTCACGATGGCGCCTTGCCGGCGCGGCGACATCACCCGTGCCAGTGCGCGGCCCACATGGAACACACCATCGGCATTGACCGCGAACACCCTGCGCCAATCCGCGTCACGGGTGTCCACGACCTCGCCGACATGCAGCACGCCCGCCACGCTGGCCGCCAACATGATCGGTCCCACCGTGGCTTCCACCTGGTTTACCAGCGCGTCCACGGCCGCGCCGTCGGTGACGTCCAGTGCGAAAGCCTGCAYGCGACCATCGTCGGCTGCCAGCGCAGGTCGCTCGCGATCGGTTGCCACGACCCGGCACCCTGCGTCCAGCAGTTGCCCCACCAGCGCCGCACCGATACCGCCGGCTGCGCCGGTCACCAGCGCCACATTCCCTTCAAAACCCGTCAGCTGCATGTTGCACTCTCCTGTTGCCTGTCCCACTGCTGCAGCCGCGCCGACAACCACGGTGCCAGCTGCGCCACCGCATCACGCCCGGTCAGTTCGGCGTGCAGGAACGGCAGCTCGATGGCATCCACCTGCAGCGCATGTGCCTTCCACAGCGCGGACTGCAACTGCGGCCGTGCCTGATGATCGCGTCCGGCCCGCACATGCGCCAGCGTTCCGACGAAGGGTCGGTGCTGGTGTTCGCGGATCAGTCGATTGGTTCCGGTCACCGCCCGTACCACGCCGTCGAGCACCACCTCGGGCAGGCTGCCCAGCGCGCTGCCGCCGCGCCGCAGGAAGGCGAGGATGCGCTCGCGATCGTCCAGTTCCGGATGCGCGTCCGGGTCATGCCCGGCGATGGCCAACAGCGCCCGCAGCGCCGCGATCGGGTCGGGCTCCGGTTCGGCACGCCAGCATTCGCTGGGATAGGCATCGAGCAGCACCAGTTCGCCGACCTCGCGGCCGATGTCGTGCAGGCGCACGGCCATCGCCTGCGCGAGGATGCCCCCCACCGACCAGCCCAGCAGATGGATCGGCCCCTGTGGCTGCAGCGTGATCACCCGCTGCACATAGTCATTGGCCATGGCCTCGATGCTGCCTGGCAGCGGTTGCGTGGGGTCGAGCGCGGGTGACTGAAGCCCGTACACCGCGCGCGTTGGCTGCAGCGCCCGGGCCAGTGCGCGATAGTTCCAGGCAATGCCGCCTGCCGGGTGCAGCACGAACAGGGGGGCTGCGGTTGCCTCGTCGGATGCCGACAGCGCAATCACCGGCCCCAGCGCGTGATCGGCGCGTGCGGGCGGCTCGGCAATGCGTGCCGCCAGCGCGGCTACGGTCGGTTGCGCGAACAGCGCACCCAGCCCCAGCTCGCAACGCCAGCGCTGCTCGATGGCCAGCAGCAGGTGCACGGCCGACAGGGAGTCGCCTCCGATGCTGAAGAAATCCACATCAACCGCCACCGGCAGTTCACGCCCCAGCGCCTGTGCAAACAGCCCGGCCAGTTCCTGCTCCAGCGGCGTGCGCGGCGCCTGCCCGGCGGCCTCTTGCTGCCGTGGTTTCGGCAGCGCAGACCGGTCCAGTTTGCCATTGGCGGTCACCGGCCAATGATCCACGCCCACGAACGCAGACGGCACCATGTAGTCCGGCACCCGCGCCAGCAGATGGCTGCGCAGCGCCGCTGCATCGAGCAGCGCCGTCGGCACATAGGCGACCAGCCGCGCCTCGCCGGGTAGATCATCGCGCAACAGCACTTCCACCCGGTCCATTCCAGGCAGCTCGCGCAACGCTGCTTCAATCTCGCCAAGTTCGATGCGCAGGCCGCGCAGCTTTACCTGATGGTCGCTGCGCCCCAGGTACTCGACAGCACCGTCGCCCCGCCAGCGTGCCACGTCGCCGGTGCGGTAGATGCGCTCACCCGGCAGGAACGGATCCGCCAGGAAGCGCTCGGCCGTCAGGTCGTGGCGGCCGAGATAGCCGCGTGCCAACTGCACACCGCCGAGGTACAGGTCACCGGCCACGCCCACCGGCACGGGCTGCATCCGTGCGTCCAGCACATACAGGCGGGTGTTCCAGACCGGGAAACCGATCGGCACCGGGCGCGAGCGGTCATCGGCCGACGCCGGCCACCAGCTCACATCCACTGCCGCTTCGGTCGGCCCGTAGAGGTTGTGCAGTTCGGCATGTACCCGCGCATGGAAGCGGTCGCGCAGTGCGGCATCCAGCGCCTCGCCACTGGTGAACACGCGCCGCAGCCGCAGGTCCTGTGAGGCCGGTGCAGCCAGGAACGCATCCAGCATCGACGGTACGAAATGTGCGGTGGTGACACCATGGACGCGGATCAATCGCGCCAGCTCGGTCGGGTCGCGGTGTGCGTCCGGCCCCGCCAACACCAGCGTCGCGCCGCACAGCAGTGGCAGGAAGAATTCCCAGACCGATACGTCGAACGTTGCCGGGGTCTTCTGCAGAATCCGGTCGTCGGCACCCATGCCATAGTGCTCGCGCATCCACAGCAGGCGATTGACGATGGCGCGATGTTCGATCACCACGCCCTTGGGCTCGCCGGTCGAACCGGAGGTATAGATCACATAGGCCGCATCGTCGCCCATCGGGCCCGGCCAGGGTGCGGCAAAGCTCACGTCGGTCCACTGCTCCGGCGGCAGCACCRGCACATCTGAAAGACGGGATTGCACGCCGGCCTCTGCCAATACGCAGACCGGTTGCGCCGACGCCAGGATGCGCGCCAGGCGCTCCGCGGGATGGGCAAGGTCCAGTGGCAGGTACGCGCCGCCTGCACGCAGCACCGCCAGCAACGCAACCACCAGTTCCAGCGAACGCGGCAGCGCTACGGCAACGACCGTGCCCGGGCCCACGCCCAGCGAGCGCAGCTGCGCGGCCAGGGCGAAGCTGCGCGCCTCCAGCGCAGCATGGTCCAGCGTCGTATCGCCGAACACCAGCGCCGCTGCCGACGGATCGCGGTCCATGCCCTGCTGCAGCAGTTCGGCCAGGGTGGTGTCAGGCAGCGCATGCGTGGTGGCATTGAAGCCATGCACGACCTGCTTCGATTCTTCCGGCGTGGCCAGTGGCACCGTCGCGATGTCTTCGGCCAGCAGCGCGGCCGACACGAAATGCAGCAGCCGCCGGGCATGCGCCTTCATGTCATCCAGGCCATAAAGGGCCGGGTTTGCTTCAATCTCCAGATCCAGCAGGGTCTGTCCATCGCCACGGAAGCCCAGTGTCAGGTCGTCAACCGGGCCGGTGCTCAGCACTTCCAGTGAGGCCTGCACACCCGGCAGCGCCAGCGGCTTGTAGAACGGCTGTACATTGATCAACGGCCCATGCAGACGGTGCTGTGCACCGACCAGGCCGAGGTCACGACGCAGCTGTTCGCCACGGTAGCGCCCATGCTTGCGGCTCTGGCTGAGCTGGCGCCCGATGCGCCCGCAGAATTCCTCGACACCGCCCTCGCCGCCCGCCACCCGCAGCGGCAGCACGTTCATCACCATCGCCGGCACCCGCGCCGCCGCGTTGCCAAGCCGCGCCATGTACGGCACCCCGAGCACGACTTCCTCGGACGCGCTCATGCGACGCACATACTCGGCGGCCAACGCGGCAAGCACATCCGGCCACGGCTGCAGCCACGATGCCGAGACCTGCAGCAGGCGCTTGCGCAAGGCGGGGTCCACCGGCTGCACCCAGCGCAGTGCATCGTCACTGGCCGCGGCGGTGCCGGCCAGGCCGGTGGAGGCCGGGGCGCCCTGCAGCGCCTGCAACCACCACTGCCGGTCGACGTCGCGGCGCGCATCACTGCGGTAGCTGGCATCATCGGCCAGCACGCCCGCCAACCCTGGCAGCGCACTACCGGTGCGCCCCGCATACAGGGCGCAGACGCGGTCAGTGAACAGCGCCATGCCATAGCCATCGGTGGCCAGGTGATGCACGCGCAGGTACCAGGCCCAGCGCTGGCCACCCAGGTCGAACAGCACCTGCTGGCTCAGCCGGTCGCGGGTCGGGTCGACCGCGCTGCAGCGGTCAGCCAGCATCGCCGCGCGCGCCRTCTGCTGCGGATCATCGGCCGCGGCGACATCGCGCAGCTGCAGCAATGGCACCCGCGCGGGCTCGTGCCACTGCACGGGCTGGCCGTCCTCGGCCTCGGCGAAACGCAACGCCAGCGCCTCGGCCTCGACGGCGGCCTGGTTGGCGGCAGCGATGAACGCCGGCACATCCAGCGAACCCTCGATCCACACCGCGTGCGCGGTATTGAATGCAGGATTCTGCGGTGCCAGCCGCTGGGCAAACCACAGCCCTGCCTGCGCCTCGGTCAGCGGCAGCGGCGATCCGCTCATGACGTCTGCGCGGCCTGCAGCTGCTGCACCACCGCCCACCACTGGCGCAGCGTGGTGTGCTCAGCCAGCTGCGCGAACTCCAGTGGCAGCCCGGTGTTGCCCCAGGCCAGCACCAGCCCCAGCATGCGCATCGAATCCAGATCCAGATCGATCAGGTTGTCATCATCGCCGATGTCAGCCGCGTGGCAGTCCAGCACGCGGGCGACGTCGGCGCGCATGCGCTCCAGGGTCAAGGTTTCGGTCGTCGCGTTCATCACATTGCCTCCAGCAGCTGGTCGGTGGTCATCGGTACGCCGCACGTGCGGGCGATCCAGTGCAGCGCCTGGTCATGGTCGGCACGCGAGAAATCGGCCACGGCATCGGCAGCGATGAACGTCTCGATGTCACGCTGGAACGCCTCCACCGCCGTCGCGGTGCATCCGATGTGCGCGTAGACGCCGGTGATCAGCAACTGGTCGCGGCCGCGCACGCGCATCAGCGTTTCCAGATTGCTGCGCTGGAACGCGCTGTAGCGGTGCTTGACCAGCACATGCTCGCCCGGCTGCGGCGCGAGTGCGTCGATGATCGGCTCGTGGTCGGCACGCCGGCCCATGCCCGGGCCCCACAGGTCTGCCTGCAGGCCGCGGTCGCGACGGTCCTGGTCGCCATGCTGGGCGGTGTAGAACACCGGAATGCCGTGCGTACGGCAATGTCCCAGCAGGCGCGCGATGTTGTCCACCGCCGGCTGCAGCGGTGCGTTGCCGGCGTCGAATGCGGCGAGGAAATAGCGCTGCATGTCGTGTACCAGCAAGGCAACACGATCACGCTGGGGACGCCAGGCGCCTCGCGCCTGCGGCAGTTCCGCAGCGGTCGGCAGGGAATACGGGGTAATGCGGGGCAGCGCCATCAGCGCGTTCCTCCTGTCTGTTGCAGATGACGCGCGCGCAGCAGCGCGCGCAGTTCGCGGCGGCTGATCTTGCCAACCGCCGTAGTGTCGAAACTGTCCACGAAAACAATCTGATCGGGCACCTTGAAGGCGGCCAGGCCACGCCCGCGCATCCACGCCTTCAGCGCCGGCGCCTTGATGGCCTCGCCCTGCTGGATCACGAAGGCACAGCTGCGCTCGCCCAGGTAGTCGTCAGGAATGGAGACCACGGCGGCGTCGAACACGCTGGGATGGGCCAGCAGATGGTCTTCGATCTCCTCGGCGGAGATCTTCTCGCCCGCCCGGTTGATGTGGTCGCCGGCACGGCCCTGCACCACCAGATAGCCGCCGGGCAGCTGCTGCACGCGGTCGCCGGTGCGGTAGAAGCCGTCGTCGGTGAACGAGCGCGCGTTGGCCGCCGCGTCATTGTGGTAACTGCGGATGGTGTACGGACCGCGCGTGAGCAGATGACCGACCTCGCCTTCGGCAACGGGCTGGTCGTGGTCGTCGACCACGCGCACTTCATCATCCTCGCTGATCGGCCTGCCCTGGCAGGCGACGACCAGGTCCTGCGGGTCATCCAGCCGGGTGTAGTTGACCAGGCCTTCGGCCATGCCGAACACCTGCTGCAACGTGCAACCGAGGCCATCGATGACCCGCCGCGCGGCTTCCGGCACCAGCTTCGCTCCCCCGACCTGCAGCACCCGCAGGCTGGACAGATCGTGCCTGCTGGTCGCCGCCGCCTGCGCCCACAGCAGCGCCAGGGGCGGCACCAGACCACAGCAGGTCACCTTCTCGCGCGCGATCAACGGAAACGCCGCATCCGGGCCGGGGCCCGGGCTGAGCACCACGCGGGCGCCGGCGTACAGCGCACCGAAGAAACCCGGCGAGCTCATCGGGAAGTTGTGTGCTGCCGGCAGCGCAACCAGGTACACGCTGTCGCGGTCGATCCCACAGATTTCGTTGCTGGCGCGGAACGAGTAGATGTAATCGTCGTGCGTGCGCGGAATGAGCTTTGACAGCCCGGTGCTGCCGCCGGAGATCTGCAGGAACGCCACCGACTGCGGATCGGGATCGGCCGGCAGCTGGCTGCGATCGCCCTGCAGCGATTCCAGCGCGACGAACTCGGCCGCATCGCCGTCGATCAGCACGTGGCGTACCGCCGGCACTTCCGCCTGCAGCGCGCGCGCCAGGCCACGATGATCGAATCCTTCATGGACATCGGTACTGATGTAGGCACTGGCCTCGGCCTTGCGCGCAAAGTGGGCCAGCTCGGTGATGCGATGTGCCGGCAGCGCGTACACCGGCACCAGCCCGGCGCGGAACAGGCCACAGACCGTTGCGATGAAACCGGCCGTATTGCCCAGCTGCACCAGCACGCGCTCGCCGGGTTGCAGGCCCAGCGCCAGCAGCCCGGCGCCGATGCGCCCGGCCTCATGCCAGAGCTGCGCATAGCTCAGGCGCACATCGCCAGCCACCACCGCGATGTCATCGGCATGGCGCTCGGCGCGTTCGCGCAGGAAACCCGGGAAGGTTTCGCCACGCCAATGACCTGCGGCCCGATAGCGCGCGACCAGCGCTTCAGGCCATTGCTGCTGCAGTGGCAGGCGCGAATCAACGGTGGACGGCGTCATGCGGATACCTCGATCAGGGACAGCGGGTCCTGCACGCCCAATGCGTTCAGCAGGGCAGCAAACTTGGCGGCGGTTTCGGCCACTTCGGCCTCGGGCTGCGAGTCGGCGACGATGCCGGCGCCGGCATACAGGCGCAGCTGGGTGCCCTGCAGGCGCGCGCAGCGGATCGCCACATACCAGTCGCCGTCCCCCTGCGCATCGAGCCAGCCCACCGCACCGGCATAGAAACCGCGCGGCACCGGTTCCAGCGCACGGATGCGCTGCAGTGCCTGCAGCCGCGGGGTACCGCAGACGGCCGGGGTGGGATGCAGCTCGGCCAGCAGGGTCGCCGCCGACGTAGCAGCGTCCTTCAGCGTGGCGTGGATGCGCGTACCCAGATGCCACATGCTGGCGGTGGCGTGCAGCACCGGGCGTGGCTGCGCTTCGATATGGCTGCACCAGGGCGAGAGGCCATCGACAATGGCGTCGACCACATGCCGGTGTTCGTCATGATCCTTCGCCGATGCCAGCAACGCCTGCGCGGCGCGCTCGTCCGCAACCGGATCGGCACTGCGCCTGGCCGAACCGGCCAGCGGATGCGACAGCACCTGCGCCCCGCGTTTGCGCAGCAGCAGCTCCGGTGTCGCCCCCACCAGCCATGCCGGCGCCTGGCCAACGTCCACCGGCAGCGGCACGGCGTAGGTCGCCACCGAAGGATCGGTGCCGAGGCGGGCCAGCAGCATTTCCGGTGACAGCGCCTGCTGCGTGTGCGCCAACAGGCTGCGCGCCAGTACCACCTTGTGCAGCTCCGGGTCCGGCGCGCGCATCGCGCTGACCGCGTCGGCCACGGCCGCTGCATACGCCTGCGCCGAGGGCTCGGCAGTCAGCGCTCCGGACAGCGCCGGCGCCGCCTGCGACTGTACGGGCAATGCCGGCAGCAGGCGCTCGGGCTGGTACAACGCATCATCGGCGCGCGGCTCGAACGGCACCGCGCCGACCAGCAGGCCCGGCCCACCGCGCTGCTGCGCGAAGAACGTCGCCACGCGCTCGGCCAGCGTCGCCAGCGCACCGGTCGGCAAGGGTGCGCGGCAGCCGCGCGCGTGCATCTGCTGATCGGCCTGCCGCAGCAGGAACAGCGACGCTTCGGCGGTGGGCTCGGGCAGCATCGACGCAGCCTCCGGCCACGCGCCCTGCATCAGGGAATCGTTCATGGGGTCTCCTTCATCCGATACGCTGCTGCCAGCACGCACAGCACCAGCAGCAGCACGCCGACCAGCAGGTAAGGCAGGCTGGCGCCGCCGCGATACAACAGGGTGCCGAGCATCGGCCCGGCCACCATGCCCAGCCCCTGCGCCGCCGCGACGGTGCCGGCCGCCGCCCCCTGTTCGTGCGCCTGCACCGCGTCGGCGGCCAACGCCTGGAACGAGGGGAACACGAAGCCCATGCCGAACGCTGCAAGCGCGTAGGCCGCCGGCAACTGCCAGGTCTGCTGCACCGCCGCCACCGACGCAAAGCCGATGCCTGCGATCAGTGCGCCGAGGATGATCCAGCGCCGGGGATGCACGTCCAGTTTCATCACCAGCCCCTGCGCGAGGATCAGGCCCACGCCGACTGCAGTCAGTGCGATGCCGGCCATGCGTGCACCTTCGGCTGCATCCAGGCCGAAGCGATCGATGGCGAAGAAGCCGACCGTGACCTGGGCGATGGTCACCGACACCATCGCCACGAACGCGGCCATCTGCGGCAGGCGCAGCCGCCGGTCGAGGCGCGACAGTGGTACGCGGTTGCGGCTGTGTGCGGCTGCCACCGTCGGCGTGGCCGGCAGGCGCCAGGCCAGCAGGCCCAGCGCGAGCAGCGGCAACAGCGCAGCCACGTACAGCGCCAGCGGCAGGTTCTTGTAGGCMAGCCATCCGGCAGCAGCCGGACCCAGCACCATCCCCAGCGCGTTGGCGCTGCCCAGGCGGGCGAGGAATTTCGCACGTTGGCCGGTGGGTGCCTTGTCGGCGATCAGCGCGGCAGCGGTCGGCGGCACAGCCGCGTAGAACAGGCCGATCAGGCCACGCGCACCGACCAGCACCAGCACCGAGACCAGCATCGGCGGTATTGTCTGCAGCGCGACATCGATGAACACCGCCAGCGCGATGTAGACCACGGTGTAGGCACTCATCGCCAGCATCAGCACGCGCTTGCGGCCG
Source organism: Stenotrophomonas sp. 05L44_2 (assembly GCF_056665995.1). Lineage (NCBI taxonomy): Bacteria > Pseudomonadati > Pseudomonadota > Gammaproteobacteria > Lysobacterales > Lysobacteraceae > Stenotrophomonas > Stenotrophomonas sp. 05L44_2. Next base: position 2,084 of record NZ_JBFTNR010000032.1, on the reverse strand, counting down.
ATGCGGTCGCTGAGCTGGCCCCACGGGCGCGCGGCCAGCATCCACAACACGCCTGCGGCCGTGACCGATAGACCGGCATGCCATTCGGACAGGCCCAGCAGGCGGACCACCGGGCCGATGACGGCGACGAAGGACATCATCGCCATGGTGCCGATCAGGGCAGCCAACACCAGCGCCGGCAAGCCGGGAACCACGGGACGTGAATGCATGGAACACCAACCGTAACCAGGGAGGGAACGCCGGGCGCATCCGCACCCCGCGCGACGTCGCCCTGTCAGGCGGCGACGTCATCCTTAAATGATAACGGCTCGCATTTGCATTTGATACCCATTCGCTTGACGGGCACGCACCTGCGGGTGCATCACTGCCCTGCGCGTACCGACAGCAGGCCGCGACGCTTGAACCACCACTCCAGCGGCAGGGTCACCAGCGGCGGAACCGCAGCCAGCAACGCCAGCCCCGTTGCCCACCATGGCCAGCGCAGGCGCAGCGCCGCAAACAGAGTCACCGCCACGTAGACCAGGAACGCCACGCCATGCAGCGGCCCGAACAGCTTCACCAGCGCGACGTTGGCCTGCGGGCCGTACTTGAGCCACATGCCGGCCAGCAGACCGGCCCAGGTGATGGCCTCGATGAAGGCGACGACGGCGAAAAGGCGCCCGGTCGGGTGCAGCGGGTTACGGTGGGTCACGCAGGGCTCCAGCGCTGGATATCAAATGCGAATGATACGCAGATGCGAACGATCCGAACACCGAGGGTAGCGCCGGGCCATGCCCGGCGAACGGTAGAGCTCTGTCCACCAAGGTGGACACCTACCGACGCGTATCGGGCAGGACGTGCTCGCCGATCTCGCCCAGTACGTCGTCCACCGGTCGGCCGTTGTCCACCAGGTTGAACATCACATGCGCCACACCCTGCGCGTGTACGCGTTGCAGGTACCCCCGCAGCCCATCGCGGCCCACCTTCAGGCCCAGCGGCAGCGGCTCCGCCGGCGCAGTTGGATCGGCCTGCAGGTCCAGCAGCATCGACTGCACGAATGGCTTGGGCGCGCCTCCGCTCTGGGCCAGCGCCTGCTGCCACAGACCGATGCGCCCTTCCTGCGCGGTCTCTTCGCGGTGATAGGTCGCCCAGCCTTCGGCCTCGCGTGCGATCCACTGCAGGCTTTGCCGCGCGGTACCGACCACCAGCATCGGAATGCGCCTTGCCGGCGCGGGAAGTACGTCGTATCCACCGGTTGCCTGCAACACCGGCGCGCGCTCGGRGGGTTCGGAGGACAGCGCCGCACGCAGCAGCGACCAGCGCTCGCGGAAGGTGCCCGCCCTGCCCTGTAGGTCCTCGCCGAAGGCCGCGAACTCTTCTGGTCGATCACCCGAGCCCAGCCCCAGCACGAAGCGTCCACCGCTGATCCGGTCCAGCGTCAGCGCCGATTTCGCCACCTGCAGCGGTTGCCGCAACGGCAGCACGATGGCCGCAGTGCCGATCACGATGCGTTCGGTCGCCGCGGCCAGCATGCCCAACCACAGGAACGGATCATCCAGCGCACTGGCGGTCGCATCCGGCCCCTGCGGCACCATCAGCGGCACATCGCGGGTCCACAGCGCAGCAAAGCCCAGATCGTCGGCCAGCCGCGCGACGCGGCACGCCTCCAGTGGATCGGCCAGGCCGCGCGCGGCCACCGGCGTCATCAGGCCAAGGCTCAAGCCCTGCTCTGGAAACAGACGTGCATGGGCAGGATTGAAATCAGTCATGCCGCCAGCTTAGCGTGGGGCATTGATGGCGTCCCACAACAGGAAGTACAGCGCATGCCCAGGATCCGTCCCGCCCACGTCGATGACCTGCCCGCGATCAGCGCGGTGTGCATGGCGGCCTTCAATGCAGCCGTTGCGCCCATGCTTACCGCCGAGGGCATCGCCACCTTCGGCAACGTGGCCGCAGCCAGCGCCTTCGCCGAGCGCCTGCAGGGTGACAACCACATCCTGGTGGCCGAACAGGAGGGCCGTGTGGTCGGCGTGGTGGAACTGAAGGCGGGCCAGCACCTGGCGATGCTGTTCGTCGCGCCGGAGCTGCAGGGGCAAGGCATCGGT
>NZ_JBFTNR010000031.1:0-11755 GCF_056665995.1 Stenotrophomonas sp. 05L44_2 | reverse complement strand
GTGTAGCGGTGCAGGTCCAGCGGATTGACCACCGCCAGCTCGATGCGAAGGCGGGTCAGGTGCTGCAGGTCGCGCAGCCATTCCTGTGCCAGCGGCTCGCTGGTGGCCACCAGCACGCGTTCGCCATCCACCGCCAGCGGCAGGAAGCGATGGCGGCGCGCGTAGGCGTGCGAGGCCACGGCGGTGACCGAGGCGACGTCGACCCGGGTCGGATCGATGCGCAGGTAGCGGCTGCCGGTACGCTGGGCCAGCCACTCKGTGAGGCGTTCCAGATTGAGGTCGCCGCCGTCGCTGGCGGCCAGCTTGAGGTTGGACAGCAGCACCAGTGGATGCACTTCACTGGCATTGCGGGCGCCCTGTGCGGAAAAACGGATGCGCTCGCGCTCGTGCGCAGCCACCACGCCGTCGGCCAGCAGGGCCGCCGCAACCTGTTCGAACTGCAGGCGACCGGGCGGCAACGGTGCCGCTCCAGGCTCGCCGGGCGTGCCCGTGGGCAGCCGATGTTCCATCCACCTGCTCCTTCCGGGTACGGAATGCCCCGCAGGTCGGCCGTTATACTAGCGCACCCCTTTGCCGGCCAAGACTCGTCCGCATGTCCGCGACCCCGACCGTTCCGATCACCTTCCAGGGCCTGATCCAGACCCTGAACCAGTTCTGGGCCCAGCAGGGCTGCGTGCTCATCCAGCCGCTCGACCTGGAGGTGGGCGCCGGTACGTTCCACCCGGCCACSTTCCTGCGYGCGATCGGCCCGGAAACCTGGAACGCGGCCTACGTGCAGCCGTCGCGGCGCCCGACSGATGGCCGCTACGGCGAGAACCCGAACCGCCTGCAGCGCTACTACCAGTACCAGGTGGCGATGAAGCCGGCACCGGACAACATCCAGCAGCTGTACCTGGATTCGCTGAAGGCGGTGGGCATCGATCCGCTGGTGCACGACCTGCGCTTTGTCGARGACAACTGGGAATCGCCGACCCTSGGCGCCTGGGGCCTGGGCTGGGAAGTCTGGCTCAACGGCATGGAGGTGACCCAGTTCACCTACTTCCAGCAGGCCGGTGGCCTGGAGTGCCGGCCGGTGCTGGGCGAGATCACCTACGGTCTCGAGCGCCTGTGCATGTACCTGCAGAACTGCGACAACGTCTACGACTTGGTCTGGACCTACGGCCCGGATGGGCAGCCGGTGACCTACGGCGACGTCTACCACCAGAACGAGGTGGAGCAGAGCACCTACAACTTCGAATACGCCGACGTGGAAGAAATGTTCCACCGCTTCGATGCCTGCGAGCGCGAAGCGCAGAAGCTGGTGGAAGTGAACCTGCCGCTGCCGGCCTACGAACAGGTGATGAAGGCCAGCCACACCTTCAACCTGCTCGATGCGCGCCGCGCGATCAGCGTGACCGAACGCCAGCGCTACATCCTGCGCGTGCGCGCGCTGGCCCAGGCGGTGGCCAAGGCCTACTACGAGCAGCGCGAGAAGCTGGGCTTCCCGGGCGCGAAGAAGGCCTGACGGCCCGTTCTCCCATCACGCGTTTCACCTACTACCCCAGGGGCGCCGGCCGCGTCGCGCGCTGCGCCCCCACCACAGGATCGAACCGATGAGCCACTTGTCTCCCCTGCTGATTGAACTGGGCACCGAAGAGCTGCCGGTCAAGGCACTGCCGGGCCTGGCCCAGGCCTTCTTCGACGGTGTTGTCGACGGCCTGCGCAAGCGCGGCGTGGAACTGGAGCTGGGCGATGCACGCCCGCTGTCGACCCCTCGCCGCCTGGCTGTGCTGCTGCCGGGCGTTGGCCTGGAGCAGCCGGAACAGCACAGCGAAGTGCTGGGCCCGTACCTGAACATCGCGCTGGACGCCGAAGGCCAGCCGACCAAGGCGCTGCAGGGGTTCGCGGCCAAGGCCGGGATCGACTGGACCGCGCTGGAAAAGACCACCGACAACAAGGGTGAGCGCTTCGTGCACCGTGCGGTGACCCCGGGCGCGCGCACTGCTGCGCTGCTGCCGGAGATCCTGCGCGAGGCCATCGCCGGCATGCCCATTCCCAAGCCGATGCGCTGGGGCGACCACAGCTGGGGCTTCGCGCGCCCGGTGCACTGGCTGGTGCTGCTGCACGGCGGTGACGTGGTCGAGGCCGAACTGTTCGGCCTGAAGGCCGACCGCATGAGCCGCGGCCACCGCTTCCTGCACGACAAGACCGTGTGGCTGACCCAGCCGCAGGACTATGTGGAATCGCTGCGCGCCGCCTTCGTGCTGGTTGACCCGGCAGAGCGCCGCCAGCGCATCGTCGCCGAGGTGGAAGCCGCTGCAGCCACCGCCGGTGGCAGCGCACGCATCACCGAGGACAACCTGGAGCAGGTGGTGAACCTGGTCGAGTGGCCGTCGGCGGTGCTGTGCAGCTTCGAGCGCGCGTTCCTGGCGGTGCCGCAGGAAGCGCTGATCGAGACGATGGAGATCAACCAGAAGTTCTTCCCGGTGCTGGATGACGGCGGCAAGCTGACCGAGAAGTTCATCGGCATCGCCAACATCGAGTCCAAGGACGTGGCCGAAGTGGCCAAGGGCTACGAGCGGGTGATCCGCCCGCGCTTCGCCGATGCCAAGTTCTTCTTCGACGAAGACCTGAAGCAGGGCCTGCAGGCGATGGGCGAGGGCCTGAAGACGGTGACCTACCAGGCCAAGCTGGGCAGCGTGGCCGACAAGGTCGCGCGCGTGGTGGCGCTGGCCGAAGTGATTGCGCCGCAGGTCGGCGCCGATCCGCTGCTGGCCAAGCGTGCCGCGCAGCTGGCCAAGAACGACCTGCAGTCGCGCATGGTCAATGAGTTCCCGGAACTGCAGGGCATCGCCGGCCGCCACTACGCGGTGGCCGGTGGCGAATCGCCGGAGGTGGCGCTGGCCATCGACGAGGCCTACCAGCCGCGCTTCGGTGGTGATGACATCGCGCTGTCGCCGCTGGGCAAGGTGCTGGCGATCGCCGAGCGCGTGGATACCCTGGCCGGCGGTTTCGCCGCGGGCCTGAAGCCGACCGGCAACAAGGACCCGTTCGCCCTGCGCCGCAACGCGCTGGGCCTGGCCCGCACGATCATCGAAAGCAGCTTCGAACTGGACCTGCGCGCGCTGCTGGCCAGCGCCAACGCCGGGCTGGCCGCGCGCAACGTGCAGGCCGACGTGGCCGAGCTGTACGACTTCATCCTCGACCGCCTGAAGGGCTATTACAGCGACAAGGGCGTGCCGGCCAGCCACTTCAACGCGGTGGCCGAGCTGAAGCCGGCCTCGCTGTACGACTTCGACCGCCGCTTGGACGCGATCGGGATCTTCGCGGCGCTGCCGGAAGCCGAGGCGCTGGCCGCGGCCAACAAGCGCATCCGCAACATCCTGCGCAAGGCCGAAGGCGATATTCCGGGCCAGATCGATGCGGCCCTGCTGCAGGAAGATGCCGAGCGCGCGCTGGCCGAAGCTGTGACTGCCGCCATCGACGATACCGGCGCCAGCCTGCACCAGAAGGACTATGTGGCCGTGTTGGCGCGCCTGGCCCGCCTGCGTCCGCAGGTCGATGCGTTCTTCGACGGGGTGATGGTCAATGCCGAGGATCCGGCACTGCGTGGCAACCGCCTGGCACTGCTGACGATGCTGGGCGAGCGCCTGGGCAAGGTCGCGGCGATCGAGCACCTGTCCAGCTGATCGCCCACGATGGGTAGCGCCGGGCCATGCCCGGCGGCTTTTCTGCAGGCCGCGCTGCGCGCTCGCCATGAATCAGACCGTATCCACGCATGGCGTGGATCTACTGGGTAGCCGGCCGCTGGCCGGCAGCGACGCGATGCCGATATTTCCGCATGCGGCCGCGATGATCGCCACAAAGGCGCGTATTTTGACCGCCACTTAACAACCGATCCGGATTGACGTGATGCATTTCGCATCGTCACCTCCGGTCGGTATGCTGTGCCGCATGCAGCCAACGAAATACGCCCTGCCGCTGATGGTCCTCTCGCTTTGCGCCACTTCCGTGGCCCATGCGCGCGGCACCATCGACAAGGTGGACATCAAGGGATTGGACAAGGGCGACGACGCCGCGATCATCGAGAACATCCAGGAATCGCTGTCGTTGTTCGACACGATCGGCAAGGAGCAGGGCGAGTCGCGCCTGGAATACCTGCTGTCACAGGCCGAGCGGCAGACCCGTCAGGCGCTGGAACCGTTCGGGTACTACAACCCAGTGATCAAGGTCGAGGCGCCACGCCAGGACGAGCACGTCACCGTGCTGATCCATGTCGACAAGGGCCAGCCGGTGCTGGTGCGCCGCGAGCATATCGACATCACCGGTCCGGCGATGTACGACCAGTACCTGCAGGACGACCTGGCCGCGTTCAAGCCGCGCAAGGGCCAGCGCTTCGAACACACCCAGTACGAAGCCAGCAAGATCACCGTGACCCGGCGCCTGGCCGAGCGCGGCTACTTCGACGCCGACTACACCCAGCGCCAGGTGCAGATCACCCGCGCGGACAACGCTGCCGACATCGACCTGACCTGGGACAGCGGCCGCCGCTACAACATGGGCCCGGTGACCTTCGAGCAGAACTACTTCGACGACAAGCTGTTCGACCCGCTGGTTTACTGGGACCAGGGCAGCTACTTCCACGAAGGCAAGCTGGACCGCCTGCGCGAGTCGCTGACCAAGCTCGATTACTTCAGCGTGATCGACATCCAGCCGCGCCCGGACCAGGCCGATGAAAACGGCGAGGTGCCAGTCGATGTGAAGCTGACGCGGGCCAAGCGCAGCATCTATTCCTACGGCCTGAGTTACGGCAGCGAAAGTGGCGCCGGTGTGCGTGGTGGCCTTGAACGGCGCTACCTGAACAGCCGCGGCCACAAGATGAACACCCAGCTGGACTATGCGCAGAAGCGCAAGAGCCTGATCACCAGCTACCGCATTCCCGCATTCAACTGGCTGGATGGCTGGTATACCTTCGCCGCCAGTGCCTACGACGAGCAGACCGACTACATCGATCTGCGCAACTTCAAGCTGATCGCCAGCCGCAGCGGCGAGATCAACGAGAACTGGACCGCCATCGCCTCGATCAACGCGCTGCGCGAGCGCTGGCGCTATGCCTCGGGCACCGAGTTCACCGATGCGGTCTACAACACGTCCACGCTGGTCTACCCGCAGATCGTGGCCGACTACGTGAAGGTGGACGATGAGCTGTTCCCGCGCAGCGGCATCAGTGGCACCGCGACGGTGCGTGCCGGCGTCGAAGGCGTCGGATCGGACACCAGCTTCGTGCAGGCCAATGCCGTGCTGCGCTGGTACATCCCGGTGGGGCCGACCAATCGCCTGATCCTGCGCGGCGAAGGCGGCACCACCTGGACCAGCGACCTGGTGGCGATGCCGCCCAGCCTGCGCTACTTCGCCGGTGGCGACCGCAGCATCCGCGGTTATGCCTACCGTGAGGTCGGCCCGCGCACGCCGAAGCCGGACAAGTACGCGCTTGGTGCCAAGCACCTGGTGGTCGGCTCGGCCGAGTACGAGCATTACTTCAATGGCGGTCCGTGGGGTGCAGCGGTGTTCGTCGACACCGGCAGCGCCTTCGATACCAACATCGACCTGCACACCGGCGTCGGCTTCGGCGTGCGCTGGAAATCGCCGGTGGGCCCGGTGCGGGTCGATATCGCTCACGGTCTGAACAACCCTGATTCGCAGTTCCAGCTGTACCTCAACATCGGAGCGGACCTGTGAGCACGCCCGCACCGACTCCGTCGCCGAACACGCCGCCGCGGCGCGTGCGCTTCTACCGTCGTCGCCGCTTCTGGGCATGGTCCGGCGCGGGCGTGGTCGGCCTGGTGCTGGTCGCCCTGTTGGCCGTGTACTGGCTGCTGCAGACGGTGGCCGGCCGCGATGTGCTGCTGGCGCAGGTGGTGGCGCGCCTGCCGGTGGGTGCCAGCTTTACCTGGGACAAGGTCGATGGCCCGGTGGCCGRACCGCTGACCCTGTACAACGTCGACTTCCGCTACGACGACATCCATTTCCACGCCGAGCGCGCGCACCTGGAGCCGGACCTGCGCCCGCTGCTGGGCCGCAAGCTGCTGCTGGACAAGCTGGAGCTGACCAACGCTACGCTCAATCTGGCCAAGAGCGATGAGCCGTTCAAGCTGCCGTCGTGGCCCGATTCGCTGCCGCAGATCGAAATGCCGCTGGCGATCCAGGCCGATGTGATCGCCATCGACAGTTTCCGCATCAGCCAGGCCAACGAGCCGGTGATCGACATCAGCCGCGTGCGCGGTGGCATCGAGATCGCCAATGGCGAGTTCCAGGCGCGCAAGCTGGTGGTGGACAGCGACATGGGCAATTTCACTGCCCAGGGCCGCTACATCCCGGCCAAGGACTACGACACCGACGTCACCGTCACTGCGGTGCTGCCGGCACCGCGCGGGCGTACCGCGGCCACGGTCGGCCTGGTCGCGCGCGGTGACCTGGCGCATATGGAAGTGGCGCTGGCCGGCCGCGCACCGAAGCCGCTGCACGCGATGCTGGTGTTCGATGGCCGCACCGATCCGACCTGGAACGCGACTGTACGCAGCGACGAGCTGGACCTGGCGCTGKTGTCGCCGGCATTGGCCAGCTCGGCCATCGCGCCGCTGGCATTGGACTTCACCGCCTCCGGCAAGGGCGGCAACGCCAACCTGCATGGCCGGGTGAAGCAGGGTGAGCAGGAACTGGAGCTGGCGCCCTCGGTGGTTTCGCTGCAGGACCAGGTGCTGAAGGTCTCGCCGCTGGTGGTCAAGGGCCTGGGCGGCGAAGCACGCCTGGAAGGTACCGCCGATTTCAGCCAGGAAGACCAGCAGAAGCTGAACTTCTCGGTGATCGCGCAGGACCTGACCTGGGTGCCGGCACCGGACCCGAACACCGCCGGCAGTTCGCCGGTGCCGGTGACGCTGAAGGAAGCGCGCTTTGGACTGGCCGGTACCTTGAAGGCGTGGGCGGCGATCGGCCGTGCCGATGTCGAGCGCGAAAAGCAGAAGGCGCAGCTGCGCTTCGATGTGCGTGGCAACGATCAGGCTGCGGAGATCCGCGAACTGCAGGCGCAGACCCCGGGTGGCCAGCTGCAGGTGGAAGGCAAGGTGGCCTGGGCACCGCAGCTGGACTGGGATGCCAAGGCCACGCTGAAGGATTTCGACCCGGGCTACTTCGCACCGGGCTGGGATGGCCGTCTGTCCGGCAATCTCGCGTCCAAGGGACGCCAGCTGCCGCCGCCGGCCAATGCGCCGCCGGGCACTGCGGGCACGCTGGAGGCCACGGTGGACCTGCCGTCGCTGAAGGGCATTCTGCGCCAGCGCAATGTGGATGCCCAAGGCAAGTTCGCCCTGCAGGGTGAACAGGGCCAGGGTGAATTGAAACTGGCCGTCGGCAGCAGCCGGGTGACCGCCTCGGGCAAGGTCGGCGACCGCCTGGACATCGATGCGCGCTTCGAGCCGCTGCAGCTGAGCGATCTGCTGCCCGGCGCCGATGGTGGCCTGCGTGGCCAGGTGCAGGTGAAAGGCCCGCGCGATGCACCGGACATCACTGCAGATCTGGTCGGCAACAATCTCAACTGGGACGGCTATGGCGCTGAAAGCCTGAGCATCAAGGGCCGCCTGCCGTGGCGTGGCGACAGTGGCACGCTGGCGATACAGGGCCAGCAGGTCAATGCCGGCATGCTGCTGGAACGCTTGAACATCGATGCGCAGGGCAGTGTCTCCAACCTGCGCCTGGCCGCACAGACCCGCAACGAACTGGGGGCGATCGAGCTGCAGGGCAGCGTTCGCCAGCAAGGTGAACAATGGCGTGGCGAACTGGCCACGCTGCGCATCGCACCGGTGAAGGGCGATGCGTGGGCACTGCGTGCGCCCGCGGCATTCGCCATCAACGGCAGCAACTACACGCTGGGCGAAACCTGCCTGGGCGCTGCGACCGGTGGCGCCCTGTGCGCACATGCCAACTGGCCGCGCGAAGGCCTGGTGGTGCGCGGCGATGCGTTGCCGCTGGCGCTGGTGCAGCCGTGGTTGCCGCCACAGTCCGGCCGACGCATCTACCTGCGTGGCGAACTCAACCTGGACGCGCAGATCCGGCCGCGTGGCAACGCGTGGGAAGGGCACGTGGAAGTGCGCTCGGCCGAAGGCGGCGTACGCCTGGGCGAGAACCGCAACACCGGCGTCGGCGATGCCAACCGTGGCGAGCTGGTGCGCTATGACCAGTTCTCGCTGAAGCTGGACATGACCCCGGCCAGCATCAAGGGCTACCTGGGCATGGGCTTCCAGGGCAACGGCTTCGTCGATGCGAAGATGCAGACCGGTTGGGAGCCGAGTGCGCCGCTCAACGGCGAGCTCTACCTCAACATGTCGCGCCTGTACTGGCTGGAACTGTTCTCGCCGGATGTGGTGCGCCCGACCGGCCTGATCGAAGGCCACGTGAGCCTGCGTGGCACGCGCGGCCAGCCGTCGCTGGGCGGTGATGCGCAGCTGAGCAACTTCAAGGGCGAGTTCCCGGCGCTGGGCCTGACCTTCGACCAGGGCAAGGGCAGCTTCGTCGCCCAGCCCGACGGGTCGGCCAAGATCACCGCACAGGCCAATTCGGGCAAGGGCACGCTGTATGTCGACGGCGGCCTGTCCTGGTTCGGCGATGCACAGCCGCTGCAGCTGAAGATCCACGGCGAGAATGTGCTGCTGTCCAATACCAGCGAGCTGCGCATCATCGCCAATCCCAACCTGGACTTCACCCTGGCCAAGGCCGCGATGGAGCTGCGCGGAACGGTGCACGTGCCCGAGGCCGACATCGATCTGGAGCGCCTGGACCGTGGCACCTCGGTGTCCGAGGACGTGGTGGTGCTGGACCCGGCCGATCCGGAAGAGTCGCGCACCTCGCCGCTGGATATGGAGCTGGCCGTCAGCCTGGGCGACAAGGTCAAGATGAGCGGTTTCGGCCTGAAGGGCGCGCTGACCGGCAAGATGCAGGTCTGGGCCAAGCCCGGCCGCGAGATGACCGCCAACGGTGGCCTGGAAGTCAGTGGCCGCTACAAGGCCTATGGCCAGGACCTGACCATCACCCGCGGCAACCTCAACTGGAACTACAACGCGGTGTCCGACCCGCGCATCAATATCCGCGCCGAGCGCCGGATCGGTGATGTCACCGCCGGCATCGACGTGACCGGGCGCGCGCAGCAACCGCGCGCCGATGTCTGGTCCGATCCGGCGATGTCGCAGTCCGAAGCACTGGGTTACCTGGTGCTGGGGCGCAGCCTGACCGGTGCCAGCAGCGACCAGACCCAGCAGGTGAACGCCGCATCGGCCGCGCTGTCGGCGGGCAGCGGGCTGCTGGCTTCGCAGCTGGGTGCCAAGCTGGGCCTGGACGATGCCGGCGTCAGCCAGTCGCGCGCGCTGGGCGGCTCGGTGATCGGTGTGGGCAAGTACATTTCGCCCAAGCTGTACGTGGGCTACGGCGTATCGCTGGTCGGTGCCGGTTCGGTGATCACGCTGAAGTACCTGCTGCGCCGCGGCTTCGACGTGGAAGTGGAATCGAGCACGGTGGAAAACCGTGGCTCGTTGAACTGGCGGCGGGAGAAGTAGAGCCACGCCATGCGTGGCTGCGGTGGCGCCGAGCCCGGCGCTGCCGTAATCCACGGTTGGGCCAGCGCGGACGGCCGCACTGGACATGCAGGCTTTTCATCCAGCAGGCCTGCACCAGTGCCTGCGCGATCATAGCGACTGCGTCCACCAGCCCCGGTCTTGGTGCGTCCTGCCTCATCGGAGCGAAGCGTTGCAAGAAGCACTGGTGGATGATGCCGAGTACAGTGCCGCTGTCGATCAATCGCTCACGTACTGGCGGGTGCCTGCAATACCAAGCGATCTCCCCTTGTATCGCTGGGGCTGGTGATAGAAGCCCTGTGGGCTATCGCCAAGGCGCCCAGCAGAGTGCACGCCAACAGCAGCGCCACGACAACACGCTGCCACAGGGGCAGTCGGCGGCGCGGCGCTGAATGCAGCCGATTACCGGCCGCTGCCGCCCAGAACAGGACTTGCTTGCGCTGCAACGGCGGCGGCGGAACCACGAACCACATGATCGGCTCGCCGACCAGGTAGTGCAGAGTGTCGCGCATCTCGCGTCGCGTGTGCGCTGACCGCGCCTGCCACCGTGCACGTAGTGGTCGCCAGCGCCCACTCAACCGAGCCACGCGCCCGCGGGCCTGTGCTACGGAAACCGGTGCATCATCGCGATGCATGTAGCGCGCAAGAGCAACCTCGTTACCTCGCAACAGCAACCAGCGCACGTGCATGCTGTGGCCAAGGGCGGCCATGTCGTAGCACTCGCGGATATTGCCCCGGTCATACCACTGGAAGCGGTCGGCCAGCTGCTCGAAGTTCGCCTGCGGAAACGGCGTGGTGCCATTCATCAGCCGCTGCCAGGTTGCCAGCTTCACTGCGCTGGCATCCGCGGGTGCCTGCAGTTCCGGGGACTGCTGCAGCCAGGCTGCGAAATCTGCCGGATCGTGCTGCTGCCCGTGGCGGACGATGCGGTCGGCAAGCGCTTCGGCGGCAGATGGCCCCGTCACTGCGGCTTCATCATTCATGCGTCGTGATTTCCTTGCGGCTTGCCACGCAGTATTTCCGCTGCCGAGCTGTGCGTAGCGGGCCTGTTCACAGAACTGCCCCATCGGCGCGTTTCACGCCGATCAGCGAATGCGTGGTGCCCAGATCGATTCCTGCGATCATCGGTCCTTCCCTGGTATCCGTGCCTGATTCTAGCCAGCATCGGTGCCCCCAACCATCGGCCGTTGCCCCATCCGGCCCCAGCAGCTATGGTCCCGGGCTGTTCTGTCGTACCGGATTGCCTCATGTCGCCACGCAAAGCCCTCCCCACCGCCCTGGCCCTGGGCCTGACCGTCGCCGCTGGCGCCCATGCCGACGAAGGCATGTGGATGCCGACCCAGCTGCCGGAGCTGGCCAAGCCGCTGCAGGCGGCTGGCTTCAAGGGCAACCCGGCCGATCTGGCCAACGTGACCGCGCCGCCGCTGAGTGCGGTCGTGCGTGCCGGCGGTGGCACCGGCTCGTTCGTGTCGGCCGATGGCCTGCTGCTGACCAACCACCACGTGGCAATGGGCGTGATCCAGTACAACAGCTCGCCCGAGCACAACTTCATCAACGATGGCTTCATCGCCAAGGGTCGCGCCGACGAGCGTCCGGCCAATCCGGACTTCCGCGTGCTGGTGACCGTCGGCTTCGACAAGGTGACCGACCAGGTGCTGGCACAGGCCAAGGGCAAGACCGGCCGCGCGTACTTCGACGCGGTGGATGCAGCCAGCAAGCAGATCGTGGCCGAGTGCGAGAAGGACGGCAGCGTGCGCTGCTCGGTGGCCAACATGTATTACGGCACCGACTTCTACCGCATCGCCCAGCTTGAGCTGAGCGATGTGCGCCTGGTCTATGCGCCGCCGCGCGCGATCGGCAACTACGGCGATGAGATCGACAACTTCATGTGGCCGCGCCACACCGGCGACTTCACCCTGCTGCGTGCCTACGTGGGCAAGGACGGCAAGCCGGCCGCCTACAGCAAGGACAACGTGCCCTACCAGGCACYGGCGCACCTGCAGATGTCGGTGGAAGGCCCGAAGGAGGGCGACTACGCGATGCTGGCCGGTTACCCGGGCATCACCTACCGCCATCGCACCGCCGCCGAGTTCGCTGGCCAGATCGATACCGTGCTGCCGCGCCGGGTGTCGGTGTTCCAGCAGATGATCGACACC
>NZ_JBFTNR010000030.1:0-11782 GCF_056665995.1 Stenotrophomonas sp. 05L44_2 | reverse complement strand
GGCTGATGATCATGAGCAGGGTTCGTAGCGTCTGGCGAGGCATGCGGGTTCCCGGAGGGCGGAAAGATCGGCGGCGATGACGGCTGCCGCAGGCGACAGGCCATGGGTCGGATGCGCGCCCGGCGTAAAAGGTTTAAGCCGGCTGCGCGCCCTACCGTTCGTCGGCCCATGACTTCCGGGGGGTTGACTACAGGTGTCGTCATGGCAACAGTAGCGACACGTGTAGTCAAGGGAGTGTTGTCATGCGTGGCAAGACCATCGGGGACCAGGAACTGGCCCTGCTGCAGTATGTGGATGAGCAGGCACCGACCAGCGTCGGCGAGGTCGCCAGCGGCTATGGCGAACCGCGCGGACTGGCCCGGTCCACCGTGTTGACGATGATGGAGCGCCTGCGCGCCAAGGGTTACCTGCAGCGCAGGCAGCAGCAGGGTGTCTACCGTTACCAGCCCACCCGTGGCCCGGAGAGCGTGCTGCAGGGCGCCGTTGCCCAGTTCGTCGACAACACGCTGCAGGGCTCGGTGTCGCCATTCGTGGCGTACCTGTCGCAGCGGCAGAAGGTCAGCGACAACGAACTGGCCGAACTGGAAGCGCTGGTGGCCGAACTGCAATCGCGTCGCCAGGAGGACTGAGCCATGGATACCTCGATGTTGATTCCGATGCTGGAACGGCTGGGCTGGACGAGCCTGCAGACCGTGCTGCTGGTGGCGCTGGTGTACCTGCTGTGCCGCGCGCTGCCGGCACTGGCGGCGGCCACCCGTTGCCGGTTGTGGTGGCTGGTGTCGCTGCAGGCGGTGGTCGGTCTGTTGTGGAGCCAACCGCTGCAGCTGGCCTGGTTGCCCGCACCCGATGCGGTGGCAGTGACGACCGTGGATCTTGCGGCGGACGCGATATATACGATGGCACCGGAGGCATCGGCGCACCTGCTGGCGAACACGCCGATGGGTGATGTCGGCAGCACCCCGGTGGCCTGGTGGGCGTTGGCCCTGGCAGCGCTGTGGATGTCCGGTGTACTGCTGATGGCGTTGCGGACCTTCGGCGAATGGCGCCGTTGCCGTGCGCTGCTGGCGGCGTCGTATCCGTGCGAGGACCAGGCGCTGGTGCAGGCGCTGCAGCTGGCCTCGGATGCGCACGGCCTGCGCCGCGCGCCGCGCCTGTGGATGAGCGACCAGGTGGACGCGCCTCAGCTGGTCGGGCCGTTCCGTCCGGTGCTGCTGCTGCCGGCGGGAATGAACGCGCTGCAGGGCGATGCGCTGGACCTGGCGCTGACCCACGAGCTGCAACACCTGCAGCGTCGTGACCTGCAGTGGGGGCTGCTGCCTGCCTTGGCCCAGCACCTGTTCTTCTTCCATCCGCTGCTGCGCCTGGCCGTGCGCGAATACGCCCAGGCCCGCGAGGAAGCCGTGGATGCGGCGGTGGTCGGCCAGCACGGTGCCAGCCGCCATGCCTATGGCCGGTTGCTGCTGCAGCTGGGTGTGGCGCCGCAGCCACACCTCGGCGTGGCCAGCGCAGCGCCCAGCACCACCAGCCTCAAGCGCCGCCTGCTGTCGCTGCAGTCGCACCGGGCGTGCCCGCGCCTGCTGGCCGTCGGCTTGACGCTGGTTGTATTGGCCGTGGGTGTGGCGCCGATGCGGCTGGTGGCCGCGCCGGTCCCGCCTGCACCGCCGGCACCGCCGCGCGCTGTGCCAGCGCCGCCGCCGCCGCCCGCAGCACCCCCGGCACCGGCAGCGCCGCCTGCCGCAGCGGTACCGGCAGAGCCGGCCGACTGGGCCGAGCCGGCAGAACCCGCCGAGCCTGAGGAACCTGCCGACGTCAATGAAGACGAGGAGCAGGACGCAGGCACCCATGCGCACTCGCAGACCACCATCGTCACCCATGGCCAGCTGGATCTGGGTACGCCGCCACAGCAGGCCTTCGTTCTCGTCGATCACGGCCAGGCGTTCGCCAATGCCGGCATGGACGATGTGATGCAGGCGCGCAGCCGGCTTGGTGACGGCCCCGCCCTGTGGTTTCGCCAGGGCGACAAGCGCTACGTCGTGCGCGATCCGATGCTGATCCAGTCGTTGCAGCGTGCCTATGCCGGCGCTGTCGACCTGAGCCGCCAGCAGAGTGAACTGGGGCGCCAGCAGAGTGTGCTGGGTCGTCAGCAGGGCCAGCTCGGCCGCGAGCAGGGCGAGCTGGGCAGGCTGCAGGGCGAAGAGGCGCGTGAGATCGCCCTCGCCGCCGCGCGGGCTGCACGCAGTGCGATCAATGATCGCGACATCAATCGCGAAGCGGCAGCCGAAGCGGCGCGGGCTACACGCGGCGCGGTGGATGATGCGGCGATTGCACGCAAGGCTGYGGCCGAAGCACAGCGCGCATCACAGGTTGCCCGCAACCAGGCGCTGCAGTCCGAGCGTAGCCGCGAGATGAGCCGACTCGCCAGCCAGCAGGCCGCGCTGGGAAGCCAGCAGGCGGCACTGGGCAGTCAACAGGCCGCGTTGGGTGAGCGCCAGGCACGGCTGCAGGCACAGGCAGCGAAGCAGGCAGAGCAGGTCATCGCGCGTGCGCTGGCCAGCGGCAAGGCCGAGCGGCTCTGACAGAGCGGAGCGCCGGGCCATGCCCGGCGCCCGCAGCTGCGCGTATGCGAATGGAATCCGCCGGGCAGGGCCCGGCGCTCCCCATCAACCGCAGCTGGCGCGCTCGATACGGTTCTGTGCGTCCACCTGCACGGTCACCCGGTCCTGGCGGAAGTCCATGGTCACCGCCATCCCCGGTTTGACCACGCGTGCGTTGCGCGCGCCACTGTCGGCCACCAGCTTCTTGATCGTCGCTTCGTCGGCGGTCTTGCCGGTGAATGCGTCCAGCGCCTCGGGGCGGCACTCCTGCGGACCATCGGACACCTTGGCTGGCAGGCTGCCGGCATCGGCGGAGGCGTTGCCACCGGCATGGCTGCAGGCGGCCAGCGGCAGGATGGCCGCAAGCAGCAGCAGGGGGGATCGACGCATGGCAGTACTCCTGGGTGGTGTTCAGTAGCGGCAGTGTCGCCGAGCCCTGTGTCAGTGATGTCAACGCGGCCTGGATCCGCCCTCTCCGTTCATCCGCTTACCAGCGCCAGGGTCTCCCGTTCGCGCTGCTCTTCCCGCACCAACCGCTGCAGCAGCAGGGCCAGGGTCACCACGTCCTGGTGGTTGTGGTCGGCCACCCGGCGCAGATTCACCGCATCACCGCCACGCAGGTAACGCAGCCATGCGGCGGGGGCTTCCGAGCCGGGCAGGTCATCTTCGCGCACCACGCGCAGCAGTTGCCGCTCGATGGTGGACAGCTTGCAGTTCTCCCACGTACCGCGGTAACGGCGGCGAGTGGGATACAGCAGGTCGACATGGTCCAGCGCGGTGATGGGATCGGCCTGGCGGGCCAGCCGATAGCGCGTCTTCAGCAGAGGGGCGTCGTAGCTGCGGCCGTTGTAGCTGCAGAACACGGTATGCGGCTGCAGCCAGCTGGCGAAAGCGGCCAGCATCTCCTCCTCGGCAGCCATCGTCGACATCAGCAGCTGGCGGATGCGCAGGCCTTCGCCACGCTGCGGGCACACATGCCAGTCGGCGGCGCCGATCATGAAGGCGCGGGTGCCGGTGCCGCCGGCCAGGCCGGTGGTCTCGGTATCGAAGAACAGCAGGTCGCGCGCAGCCACGTGCTCACCCTCGCGCTTGGCGAAGGCCAGCGACAGCGGCATGGCGGGAATCGGCTGCGGCAGCAGTGACTCGATCAGGAACAGGCCGGGCGCAATCTCGTTGCCGGGCAGTTGGCGATCCTGCGCGCTGGCGCGTGCCGGCGCAGGGCCACCCCGCGAGCGCATGCCGAGCAGGCGATGCAGGCTGCCGACCTCGGGCCGTCGCAGTGTTGCCGGCGCAGGCGTGGTGGTGGCGGTGCCGGTCGGCTTGTGGCGGATCTCCTGTTCCACCCAGGCAAACACCGAACGCTCGGCCGGTGGCTGCCGCGCATCGTTGGCGGCCATCAGTGCCGGCGGCGTCTGCTGCGTCGGCGCGGCAGGCGTGGCTGCTTTCGGGTCACCCGCCTGCTTGCGAAGCAGCCGCAGCTTGTCCAGGCTCAGGCTCACGGGGCGATCAGCTCCATCGGGTCGCGCGTGCTCACCACCACATCGGCCACCTGCTGGCAGGCCTGCGCATCGAACAGGTCGAGCACGCGCAGCGCCAGCGCACGCGGCGAGGTTTCATCCTGTTCCTGCGCGGCCAGCACCGGGCCGACGCAGGCCGGGCAACCCGCCTTGCAGTCGCAGCGCTGTACCAGTTCGCGCGCGCGCTGCACCAGYTCGSCCTGGCGCTGCCACAGCGGCTCGCTCAGGCCSACGCCRCCGGGGAARTTGTCGTACAGGTATACGGTCGGCACGAATTCCTGCAGCAGTTCCACCGCGCCAGGCTCGCCATCGCTGCCCCGCAGCTGGCCGCGCCCGCTCTGGTCGGCAATCGCGATCCAGGTGCCATCGCCGTTGCCCACCGACTTCTGCAGGTCGCGCGCATCGGCCATCACCGCCACCGTGGCTACGATGTGCAGTGCATAGGCGGCGCCGAGGAACCCATCCAGCGCATCCTGCTTGCTGGCGAAGGCGCGCAGCAGCAGCGCCTGCGGCAGCTGCCACCACACCGCGGTGGTGTGCAGTTCCTGGTCGGGCAGGTTGACCGGACCGTAGCCGATGTTCTCGTGGGTGTAGTAGCGGATCTTCTTGTAACCGGCCACGCGGCGCACCACGTGCACTTCGCCATGGTGCGAATCACCGCGGCCGGCCACGCCGCCATCGAAACGGTCCAGCACCTTGAGCTTGGTGAAGTCGATGCTGTCGGTGTAGTAGTCCACGTGGGTGCGGGTGACGWAGGCCTTGCGGCCKTYCCAGTCCAGCGTTTCCACCTGGTAGGGCGTGGACTGCACCATGTGGATGGCGCCCTCGTACAGGGTCAGCGCTGCAGCGGAGTAGTCCACTTCGGCGATGATCTGCTGGCGGCCATCGCTGCGGTCGACCACCACGAAGTTGCCATCGGCCACCGCGCGCAGGCTGACCGCGTTGGCCGGATAGCTGTCGGCGATCCACTCCCAGCGTTCGCCTTCGCGGTGGATGACCTCGGTTTCGGCCAGTGCTTCCAGGAACACCTCAGGATCGATCGGGCCGAAGCCATCGCCGACCCGGAACGGCAGTTCGAACGCCGCGCAGCGGATGTGATCGAACAGGATCAACGGCTGGTCGGGCGCGATGCGTGCGTGTTCCGGYGACGCCTCGGCGAAGAAGTCCGGATGGCGCACCACGTACTGGTCCAGTGGCTGCGAACTGGCCACCATCACGCCGAGTGCGGGCTGCTGGCGGCGTCCGGCGCGGCCGAAGCGCTGCCAAGTGGCAGCCACGCTGCCGGGGTAACCGTTGAGGATCACCACGTCCAGGCTGCCGATATCCACGCCCAGTTCCAGCGCCGAGGTGCTGACGATGCCGTCGATGTTGCCGGCACGCATCGCACGCTCGGTCTCGCGGCGCTCGRTGGGCAGGTAGCCGCCGCGGTAGGCGCGGATGCGTGGTGGCTTGCGCGGATCGTGATCGAAGATGTCCTTCAGGTACTTGGTCAGCACCTCCACCATCAGCCGGGTCTGCGCGAACACCAGCGTCTTCAGCCCGGATTTGATCGCGATGCGGGCGATGCGGTTGCTCTGCGAGCGCGCCGAGGCACGCAGGCCCAGGTCGGGGTTGATCACCGGCGGATTCCACAGCAGCACCTGCTTCGGCCCGCTGGGTGCACCGGATTCGGTGATGGCGGTGACCGGTGCTTCGATCAGCGCCTCGGCATGCGCCTGCGGGTTGCCGATGGTGGCCGAGCACAGGATGAACTGCGGTTGCACCCCGTAGAACGCGCAGATGCGCTTGAGCCGGCGCAGCACGTTGGTGACATGGCTGCCGAACACGCCGCGGTAGGTGTGTACTTCGTCGATGACGATGTAGCGCAGGTTCTCGAAGAACTGCGCCCACTTGGTGTGATGCGGCAGGATCGCCTGGTGCAGCATGTCCGGGTTGGAGACCACGATGTCGCCATGCAGGCGGATCGCCTGCCGCGCGTCGCCGGGGGTGTCGCCGTCGAAGGTGAAGGCCTTCACCCCGAGGTCGCCGGCGCGGTTGAGCTCCAGCAGTTCGGCCACCTGGTCCTGTGCCAGTGCCTTGGTAGGGAACAGGTACAGCGCCTTGGCCTTGTCCTGCATGGCAGCGCTGACCACCGGCAGGGTGTAGCACAGCGACTTGCCGCTCGCGGTGGGGGTAACGATGGCGACGTGGTCGCCACGCTGGCTGGCCTCCCATGCCTCGGCCTGGTGGCTGTAGAGCTGCTCGATGCCGCGTGCCTTCAGTGCCGCAGTCAGGGCCGGTGGCACGGAATCAGGAATCGGCGCATAGCGGCCTTCGCGGCCGGGAATGGCGAAGCTGCCGGTGATGCGATCCTGGTAGCGGCGCTGCAGGCGTGCACTGAGCAGTGCGCCATCGCGCGCGGGCAGGCCATCGCGGGTGGCGAGCTGCTGCTCCGCATCGGCGGTGCGCTTGGCGAGTTCGTAGGCCATGGGAAGTGGGTTTTCAGGGGATCACATGGCACCACAAATGGGTCTCACGATGTGAGACATCCGCAGCGGGCGGCGTGAACCATTCAGCGCGTTGGTGGCATGCGTGCAGCCAGTGCCGCGCTGCGCCGTGCGTGGCACCGCAGGTGCCGGCGCCACCGATGGATGGCCTGCACCAGATGCCACAGCCCGGTGGCGGCGGTGAGCGGCCACCACACTCCATGCATCAGCCTGAGCGCATCACGGGTGTGCTGCCGGGAGATGCCCGCCGGCAGTTCGATGAACATTCCGCCGAACAGCAGTACGCACAGCATCAACCCCAGCCATGCCAGGCTCCACGTCGCCCCAGCGGAGGAAAACCGGACACGGTCCTCGGCCAGGGACCACTCCCGGCCCGCGCCCAGGACCATGCCATCGCATTGGCGGATATCCAGTGTGAGGTGCTGCCCACTACGGAAACGCTTGGACGCCAGCCACTCCGCAGGCAGCTGCACGCGGTGGTCGCTGCCCAGTAGCCAGCAGGGCGGATGGTGTGGGTGCAGCATGAGCTTGTTGAGCCTGCCGCTGAGCTGCAGAACCGGTTGCGGCGCACCTGGGCCACGCTGGCGTGGCCATGCCATCCACACGGCGGTGCCGGCCACGGCGCACAGCGGAAGACCCAGCAACAGCCGCCACCACAGCGCGACGTCGATCTGCAGCGCGGGCAGCGCCGCCAGCGCAAGCAGCGCGATGACAATGCCCGGCCAGCGAACGCCATCACCCCGGCGCATCGCCACTTCGGCCGCCGTCTCCAGCCGCTGTCCGTGGACCGCGCACGCAGCAATTGGCCGCACGATGCGCCGTTTGCGTTGCAGTGGTCCCTCGAAGGCGGCCGCATGCTCGGCTTCCTCGGCAGCCACCCGGTGCCGGGCACCGACAATGTGGAATCCATTCAAGCGGACTACCAGAGCGGCGTCGCCAGCCAGGACGACCTCTGCGTGATTGTCTACGGCAACATGCTGCCAGGCATCGAATGGCAGCAGCACGGCAACGTCACCGAGCCAGGCCGAATGGAAGGGGCGGTTGCCGAAGCCAGACGGTCCGCTGAAAGCCCCCGACAGCACGCGCACCTGTGTGTCGTGCGTCCGCCCGCTGAGCGCACGCAGCGTGGCAAGTGCAGCATCTTCATCTTCGGTGAGCGGACGTGAGGGGGGATTGCGCCGCAGCAGGTGCAGGGCAGCGCGTGCATCCGACGCCCACTGCAGGTAGCAGGCCACCAGCATCGCCAGCAGCACCGCAAGCAGGAGGAGGGTCGCAGCGGGCGACATCAGCAGCATCCCAGCAGGCGTGAGTGATCGCAGCAGCGGGGCGGTGGCAGGCTCATCGGCGTGAAGGTGCTCAGAGGGGCCTGCAGGCTCATGGCATGCTTCGGCGTGCGCAATGCAAATCATTGCAAGGTGCGTGGCGGCTGCGCGGAACCGTGAGGACGGGCACAAGCTGAACGCCGGCGGCGCTTCCAACGAAATCTGAAGCCTGCATCCGTATCCTTGGTTGCTGGACGCAACCAACAGGGTGGATGGCTGTGGCACGACGTGGAATGCAGGGAGCACTTCTGGCCGCGGTGCTGCTGGCGGGCATCGCGCACGCGCAGCAGACGACGCCGGCGGCCGTACCCTTGCCCACGCCTGAACCCGTACCGGCGCCTGCCGTGCCGCCCGCTGCTGATGACGCGCCCGTGGTCCTGCCGCCTGCGCAGGGGAACGTGACCACGCTGGGCGAAGTGCGCGCGCTCAAGCCCGAAGACGACCAGCCGCTGGACCTGTACCGCTTCAAGAACCCGATGCGCGCGGAGAACAACCGCTTCAGCCGCGACTGGAGTGAGCCGCCGTCGCCCGAGCAGGTCAGCATGGGCGGTGGCTACATCATGATGGGCGTGGTCAAGGGCGTGATGGCCGCGGCCAAGGGCCTGAACAAGATCACGGGTGGCCCGGACCAGATCCAGTCGGCCATCGCGCGGCCGCCACCGGAACTGAGCGCCGAGCAGCAACGGCGCGCGCTGCAGTTCTGCGCCCAGCAGGATGGTTGCGGCGCACCGCCGGAGAAGTAGGCGTTATCCTGCGGGCCTTCCCTTCGAGGCTGCCTGGATGCCGCTGCGTACCCTGTTCCTGCTTGCAACGCTGAGCCCGCTTGCCGCGTCCGCCAGCGACCTGACCGATGGCGGTTCGTGCCGTAATGGCGCGTTCCCTTCGGAACAATCGGGCTTTGCCCTGGCCAAGGTGGTGGGCACGCCGCGCCTGTTCCTGCTGGGCGACATGGACGGCTGCCCGGCCAAGGGCGAACCCGCCTGCCGCCAGCGCAGCTACGTGGTGAGTGGCGACACGGTGGTGACCGGGCGTGATCTTGGTCGCTACCGCTGCGCGTTCTTCCCGAACAAGGTGGGTGGCAGCGCAGGCTGGGTGGATCGCAGCAAGCTGCAGGCGTTGCCGGTACCCGCGCCGACGCTGCAGGCCTGGTCGGGAGACTGGAAGGACAGTGACAACGGCCTGCGCATCCGCGTGCGTGACGGCCGCCTGCACGTGGAAGGCGATGCCTACTGGCCCTCGGCCAACCCGACGCCGGCAGAACGCCCGGGCGGCCCGAACATCGGCGCGGTAAGCGCGCAGGCAGTACCGCGTGGTGCCCAGGTCGACTTCGTGGAGGACACCTGCACGGTGCACGCGCAGCTGCTGGGCGATGTGCTGATCGTGGCCGACAACAGCGAGTGCGGCGGCATGAACGTGCGCTTCAACGGTGTGTATCGGCGCAAGTAGAKCCACGCCWTGCGTGGATGGTGTTCGCGATCCAATCGGCGGGATCAGGGCCTTTTCGCAGGCGAAAGGGATCCGACCCCGGGATCAACCCCGGGATCAGCGTCGGCGCTCAAGCCACCAGAGCAGCGATGCGCACAGCACGAACGCCAGCCACCACGGCCAGCGCGGCCCTGGTACACGCTGGCTCGCCTGCGCGGTTGCTGGCGCCGCAGTGGCCAGCCGCTGCGCGGTGGCATCCATCATCGCCTGCCGGTGCAGGGCAGGGGCCTGCTTCGGATCGAACACGTAGCGCCACTGCGTGCGGTCGCCGTGCTGCAGGCGCTGCCAACCGGCCTGGCGCGGCCACCAGCCCGCGCATCGTGTTGTGCCGGTGGTGCTGTCGACGATCAGCGGCACGCCATCGCCGCGTCCGTCGAAGGCCCGCAGCGGTGCCTGCACGCCGCACAGTGACTGCCGTTCGCCGGCCCAGGCCAGTGCCTGTGTCGACCACGGTCCTTCGGTACCGGGCTGCGCGCGAGCGAGGGAGGCGAACACTGTGCTCCACAACTCACCGTGGCGATCCTCGCGACCGGCCAGTACCCAGCGCCAGCTGTCCGTGATGGGCAGCAGCCCGATGCGCCCCTTGCCGACGGCGCGCCACCCACCGATGGGCTTGCTGTCGCGATCCTGCAGCAGGGGGCGGCTGTCGGCTGCCTGCAGCGCCAGGTACTCCAGCGCCGGCAGCGCCGCGGCGTGCGACGCGCGGTCGGCGTCTTCGCCATCAGTGGTGGGCAGGGTGCCGGCGGCAAGCGGCCCGCGACGTGCCTGCAACATCGTCGCGTCACCCTCGCCGGGCATTGCCGCAACCTGGCTGCTGGCATCGCCCTGCACGGGCAGGCCGAGATCGCGCAGGCGTTGCCGTGCGCTGGCTGATGGCGCGCCGGTACTGCGCACCAGCAGRCCCAGGCCATCGCGCAGGGCCTGGCGCACGGCCGCCAGCTGAGCGGCACCGAGCGCAGCCAGGCTGCGTTCGTCGAGCAGCAGCAGATCGCTGCGCGCCAGCGTGGAGGCGTCCAACGCCACGTTGCCGTCGCCCAGGCTGAGGCCTGCGCCGGTCTCGGCCTGCACCTGCACGCGGATGCCGGCATCGGTGGCCCAGCGGCGCAGGTACTTCAGTTCGGCGCCGGGGGCAGCCGAGCGCACCAGCACGCGCAGCGGAGCGGCGGCCAGCGTCTGCTGCGGCACCGGCACGCTGTCGGCCACATGGCCCTGCGCATCCAGCAGGCGCAGCTGGAACACGCTGCGGCCCTCGGCGCGGGCGATGCCGCTGAGCTGCACATGGCCGTCCGCCGCCAGCGGTGCACGATCGACCACCGCACCGGCCGGGTCCAGCAGTTCGGCCTGCGCGCGGTCTACCCCACGTGCCTGTGCGTGCACGTCGAAGCGCGCACCGGGAGCGGCGTCCGCGGGTGGCTGCAGGGCGATCCATCCGTTGGCTGCAGGGGGTGCCTGCCAGCGCGTGTCGGCGGGCAGTGCGGCATCGCGGTCACGCGCGGCCAGGCCGGCACCGATCAGTGTCACCGTGGAGGACGGATAGCGGCGCAGTGCAGTGGCCAGGTCCGGCACGCGCGCTGCACCGGCCATATCGGTTGCTTCCGGCAGCAGCACCCGGGTGCCGCCGGTGGGCAGTGCACCGGTCTTGTCGGCCCCGGCGCCGATCACCACCAGGCCGGCCAGGGAGGCGCGCTGTGAGGGCGGCAGCAGGCAGACGTACAGCAGCGCAGCGGCGGCCGCCTGCAGCGTGAGCACGGCGATAAGACGGCCGCGCCTCTGCGTGGGCGAACGCAGCTGGCGTGCACTGGCGACGAGCACGATCAGCGCCAGCGCCACTGCGACCCACACGTTCAATGGCGATGTGCTCATGGCTGTGCTTCCAGAGCGTCGAGGTAGCGCTGCCCCATGGCATCTGCCGCACGGCGTCGCATCACCTGCGGCAGTGGCCGCTGCAGTGCGCGCCACAGCTGCGCGCGCAGGCGCTGCCGGCACTCGGTGCAGCCGGGGTCGATGCGTAGTTGTTCGATGGCGGCGGCCAGGTCCAGTGCATCGGGCAGGAACGCGTTGTTGCGCTGCTGCCAGGTGGCCAGCATGTCCAGATCGGGAGTGCCGTCCTCGTCGCCCAATCGCTGCCAGGCCTCGACGACGGCCGGATCGGGCGGCGTGCGCGCGGCCAGCGGCAGGTCGCGGCTGGCCAGCCCGGCACGGTCGCCGCTCAGGCGCCGGCTCTCGTCGATCGGCGGCAGCTCCGGGCCGACGCGCGCCAGATAGATGCGCTCGGCCTGCTGCACCTGCTTGATGAACGCCAGCGCCTTGTAGGCAAACGGCAGGGCCTGCTCGGGGCGGCCCTGGCGCAGCTCGCCTTCGGCCGACCACATCTGGTC
>NZ_JBFTNR010000029.1:0-11811 GCF_056665995.1 Stenotrophomonas sp. 05L44_2 | reverse complement strand
GGTGTTGACCGACCTCAACATGCCGGGACTGGACGGTTACGGTCTGGCCCGTGCATTGCGCGCGCGTGGGGTTGGCGTACCGATCCATGGCGCAACCGCCAACGCCGACCCGGCCGAACGGCAACGCTGCCACGAGGCAGGGATGCAGGGGGTGCTGGTCAAGCCGATCACCCTGGCAGCACTGCAGCGCCTGCTGACCCAGGTCACGGCCGGGCCGCACAGCGAACCTAGCGACCACGATGCCGATGCCGATGCTCCGCTGCAGGTTCCGGAAAAGATGCAGGCGTTGTTCGTGCAGACCATGCAGGCCGACCTGGACAGCCTGCAGCGGGCGATCGGCGATGTCTCGCCCGAACGCGTGGCACAGGTGCTGCACCGCATCCGCGGCGCACTGGTGATCGTCGGCGCACCGGCACTGGTGGCACACGGCCAGCAGATCGAACAACAGATCGGCGACGGCGACACGCTGCCTGCGCTGGCCGGGGCGCTCGACCATTTCCAACGGCGCCTGCAGCGGCTGCTGGAACCATTGACGCACGTCGCCGCCCCCTCACCTTCCCGCAAACCGACACTGCCATGACCACCCGCATCCTCATCGCTGACGACCACCCGATCGTGCTTGCCGGCATCCGCGATGTCCTGGCCGGCGAACTGGACCTGGACGTGGTCGGCGAGGCCGCCGATCCGGCGACCCTGATCGAGCTGATGACGAGCACCCAGCCCCATGCGGTGATCACCGATTACAGCATGCCCGGTGGTGACAGCTTCGGCGATGGCATCAAGCTGATCTCGTTCCTGCGCCGCAGCTTCCCGGACACGCATGTACTGGTATTGACGATGGTCTCCAATCCTTCGCTGGTGGCAGCCATGTATGCCGCTGGCGCGGGCGGCGTGGTGCTCAAGAGCCACGGCCTGGGCAGCCTGGTGCAGGCGCTGCGCACGGTGCTGGCCGACCGCATCTATCGCCCGCCCGGACTGATGCCGGTTGCCGCGGCGGAACCGGCCGATGCCGCGGTGGTGCTGGCACGCCTTTCTCCACGGGAACTGGAAGTGATCCGCCTGTTCACCGGCGGCATGAGCGTGGGCGACATCGCCCGCCAACTGCAGCGCAGCGCGAAGACGGTCAGCACCCAGAAAATCAGCGCGATGCGCAAGCTGGGCGTGGACAGCGACCAGGCGCTGATCGAGTACTGCCTGCAGGCCTCGTTGTTCGCCTGAGGCGTCCACAACGCTGAACCGTGYCCGGCCCATGCGCCGGGCACGAAGTGCTTTAGGAAACGCCTGATTCCATAGGACAGGGCTGATTTCTAGTCTGGATGCATCCCGCCACGGTGACGACGTCCCATCGTCATCGCGTTACCGGCGGGAGGGAAACCGGATGGCGCCTGCAGCGGCCATCGCACGCGGTTTCCACAGCGACGCGGCCCTGCCGCGCCAGATCGCGCAGCCGCGCTGCGCCCTGCCACAGGAATCCAACAGCATGAACGCCTCTCCCCCACGGCGCCGCCGTGCGCCCGCCTGCGCGCGCGTGGCGCGCCTTCCCTTGATTCCCAGCCTGCTGGCCAGCGCCTTGTGGGCCGCCCTGCCCGTGCATGCGGCCGAACTGCAGGGGCCGTTGAAGGTTACCGATGGTGGCAGCCTGCAGCTGGGCGCCGACGACACCCTGCAGCACAGTGCAGGCGGCTACGCGCTGGAGGCCAATGGTGTGGGCAGCACCATTACGGTCGATGGCAGCTGGATCTCGAGCACCGGCGGCGGCAGCGGCATCCTTGCCAGCGCCGGTGGCAGCGTCGTCATCGAGGGCGGCATCCTGCAGATCGGCAACGGCAGCACCACCGTCGGCTATGCGCTGAACGCCAGCGGTGCGGGTAGCGTGATCCGCGCCAACAACCTGGTCATCAATGCCTTCCGCAATGGCTCCGGCTACGGCACGGTCAATGCCACCGGTGGCGGCAAGGTGTGGTTGAACGGTGGCCGTGTCAGCAGCGGCGGGAACGCGCTGTACTCCACTGGGCGTGGCAGCGAACTGCACGTGACCGGTACGGAGATCAACAACGGTGCCAACAGCGCAGTGTACGCCGAGGGTGGCGCGCTGCTGTCGCTGGAATCGCTGAAGATGACCTTCGACGAAGCCAGCAGCGGCTACAGCGGCCGTCTGTCCTCCGGCGGCAGCGGCAGCGTGCTGTCGCTGCGCGACGTGGACGTGGTCAACGGCTACTTCGACATCGACAACGGTGGCACGCTGCAGATCGTGGGCGGCAGTGCCAGCAGCAGCGGCAGCAGCATCCGCCTGCTCGGCAACAGTGGCAACCGCGTGTACTCCACCGCCGATATCACCGGCGGCCGTTTCGAGACCGT
The DNA here is from genome assembly GCF_056665995.1 of Stenotrophomonas sp. 05L44_2. NCBI lineage: Bacteria > Pseudomonadati > Pseudomonadota > Gammaproteobacteria > Lysobacterales > Lysobacteraceae > Stenotrophomonas > Stenotrophomonas sp. 05L44_2. The sequence continues at coordinate 9,453 of NZ_JBFTNR010000029.1, read as the reverse complement.
CGGCGGCTACGGCGTCAACGTCAACAGCTGGGCCAAGCTGACCATCAACGGTGCCCACTTCACCGTGCGCGACGGCTATTCCGGCATCTGGCTGTCCGGCGCGGACTCGCTGGCCGACCTTACCGATACCACGATCAGCACCTATGGCGACAACGGCTACGGCCATGGCGTGGACGTCTGGGGTGGTACCGCCACGATCACCGGCGGCAGCATCGATACCCACGGCGATGGGGTCTACGGCCTGCGTGCCTCGGGCAGCAATCCGCCGACGCCCTACTCGCGCATCCGCGCCAAGAACCTGGACATCACCACCCATGGCACCGGCGGTGGCGGCGTCTTCCTTGGCGGCAGCACGGCCGATGCGCAGCTGGACGGAGGCTCGATCACCACACTGGGTGCATCCTCGTTCGGCATCGTGCAGATGAACACGGCCAAGCTCACCGCCGACAACCTGAGCATCCATGCGCAGGGCACGAATTCGGGTGTCTATCGCTCCTACATCACCGTGTTCGGGCCCTATTGGGACCGCTTGGTGTTCAACAACAGCACCCTGCAGACCCAGGACGGCCCCGCGTTGTGGCTGCAGGGCAGCAACCACGAGCTCACGCTCAACAACACCGATGTCGTCGCGCGCCAGCAAGGCAACCTCGACGGTGGCCGCCTGCTGCGGGTGAGCGATACGGTGTTCACCGATGGAAGTTCAGTCGCCACCGCAGACATTCTGTTCACTGCCGACAACAGCCGCCTGACCGGCGATGTCGTGGTCGACAGCGCCACCGCCAACGTGCAGATGACGCTGCGCAACGGCACCGTGTTCAACGGCGCGCTGCGCAACGATTCGGGCTACCAGGTCGCGCAGCTGGCGATGGACGGCAGCAGCCAATGGAACGTGCGTTCCAGTTCCAGCGTCGGCTCGCTGGACCATGCCGGTACCATCGCCTTCGTCGCCCCCACCACCGACGACTTCAAGACCCTGACCGTCACCGGCGACTATGTCGGCAACGATGGCCACTGGCTGTTCAACCGCGCGCTGGGCGACGATGCCTCGCTGGGTGACCAGCTGGTGATCCAGGGCAACAGCAGTGGCACCGCCTCCGTCAGCGTGCGCAACGCAGGGGGCGCCGGTGCCCTGACCAGCGAAGGCATCCGCCTGATCAGCGTGGGCGGCCAGTCCGATGCGCAGTTCTCGCTGCAGGGACGCGCGGTGGCCGGCGCTTACGACTACTTCCTGTACAAGGGCGGCGTCTCCACCCCGGATGACGGCAACTGGTACCTGCGCTCGGAATACGTCCCGCCGGTCGACCCGCCGGAACCGCCCGATCCGCCGATTGATCCGCCGACTCCGCCGATCGATCCGCCTGCTCCGCCGATCGATCCGCCGGTAGTTCCGCCGGTCGATCCGCCACTGCCGCCGGCACCGCCGCGCGTGGAGCGTCCGGAGCCGGCGGTATACATGRCCAACCAGAGCGGTGCGCTGGGCATGTTCCGGCACAGCCTGTACGACCGCAGCGGTGATCCTGCCGAGGCGACCGGTGGTGGCAGCGACGCCATTGCTTGGGCACAGGTGCGCAGCAGCGCGCCCGGCAGCCGCGGCCACCAGGTGAATGTGGACAGCGAGCTCAACAGCCTGCTGCTGGGCATCGGTCGTCGCTTCGAAGCCAATGCCGGCGGCCAGCTGCAGGCAGGTGTGATGGCCGGCCATGGCCGGGCACGCAATGACAGTCGCTCGCAGGTGACCGGTTACACCGCGCACGGTGTGGTCAACGGCACCAGCCTGGGCCTGTATGCGACCTGGTTGCAGGACGCGCGGATGGAGCACGGTGCGTATGTGGACGGCTGGCTGCAGTACGGGCGTTTCCGCAACAGCGTGCAGGGCGAAGGGCTGCAGAAGGAGCACTATCGTTCGCACAGCTGGACCGGTTCGGCCGAGGCAGGCTACGTGCTTCCCGTGCAGCGTACGGCCCAGCGCGGTGTCTACCTGGAGCCACAGCTGCAGGTGATCCACAGCCGCTACGACGCCGACCGCGTGGTCGAGGCCAACGGCACGGTGGTTGAAGGACGCGACAAGGACAGCACCACCACGCGTGTGGGACTGCGCCTGTACACGCGTTCGCTGACGCAGCGCCAGGGGCAGGTACAGCCGTTCGTCGCGGTGAACTGGTGGTCCGGTGGCAACGACGCGACCATCGCCGTGGACGGAGAACGCCTGCGCCGGCAGTTGCCGCGTGACATCTACGAAGCCAAGGCCGGCGTGCAGGTGAATCTGTCGGGCGGCTGGCGCGGCTGGGGTGAGATCAGCCACCAGACCGGTGGCATGGGCTTCCGCGATACCAGCGGCCAGCTGGGCGTCTCTTACCGCTGGTAAGCGCTGCGACGGGTGATCCCAGCGAGGGGTCCGGCGATGCGTCGTCGGACCCCTTGTTGTTTTCCACACCACGCGTGGAAATCGATGGGGGTTGGATGTGGACAAGTGGCCATGAGCCACGCACGACAAGCGTTTTCAGCTCTGGTCATTTTTTATCCAATTAATCTACCGCGCCCGCAGGTGCATGTTTTCCACACAGCAGGTGGAAAGCGCTGCGGACTTGATGTGGACAACCCGGCTTGAACGTTATGCCGCAAGCGTTTCAGGGTGTGGCTGTTTTTTGTCCAGGCGCTTCGATGGTTTTCCACACATCGCGTGGAAAGCCGTGGGGGTTTGGTGTGGACAAGTAGCTGCGAGCCCTGCACGGCAAGCGTTTCAAGGCGTGGTGAATTTCTGTCCACGGCCACCGGCAGCACTGCGCTGGCGCTTCCGCAGCAGAAGCGCGCAGCGGCACTGCTCGTGCGCCCCTTCTGACAGGCGCCCGATACAACAAGACCCCGCATTGCGGGGTCCTGTGGACAATCACTGCGCTGCGTCGTCGATCAGACRTTGAAGCGGAAATGCAGSAYGTCRCCTTCCTGSACGCGGTATTCCTTGCMTTCCAGGCGCAGGCGACCGGCTTCCTTCGCACCGGCTTCGCCCTTGTACTTGATGAAGTCGTCATACGCGATGGTTTCGGCGCGGATGAAGCCCTTCTCGAAGTCGGTATGGATGACCGCGGCAGCCTGCGGCGCGGTGGYGCCCTTGCGCACGGTCCACGCGCGGACTTCCTTCACACCGGCAGTGAAGTAGGTCTGCAGGCCGAGCAGGCTGTAGGCCGCGTTGATCACGCGGTTCAGGCCAGGCTCGGTCAGGCCAAGGTCGGCCAGGAAGGTATCGCGGTCTTCGTCATCCAGCTGCGACAGCTCTTCTTCGATCGCCGCCGACACCGGCACCACCTGCGCGCCTTCTTCGGCGGCACGGGCGCGCACGGCATCCAGGTGCGGGTTGTTCTCGAAACCGTCTTCCAGCACGTTGGCGATGTACATCACCGGCTTCAGGGTCAGCAGGAACAGATCGCGCACCAGCGCCTTCTCTTCCTCGTCCAGACCAGCGGAACGGCCGGCCTTGCCGTCGGCCAGCGCAGCCTGCAGCTTGGCCAGCACCGGCTTGCGTGCCGCTGCGTCCTTGTCACCGCCCTTGGCCGCACGCTCGGCGCGGTTCAGTGCCTTCTCGACGCTGTCCAGGTCGGCCAGGGCCAGCTCGGTATCGATGGTGTCGATGTCCGAGATCGGGTCGACCTTGTTGTTGACGTGGATGACGTCAGCGTTCTCGAAGCARCGCACCACRTGGGTGATCGCATCCACTTCGCGGATGTGGGCCAGGAACTTGTTGCCCAGGCCTTCGCCACTGGCCGCACCGGCCACCAGGCCGGCGATGTCGACGAACTCCACCGCGGTCGGGATGACCTTCTGCGGGTTGATGATCGCCGCCAGCTCGTTCAGGCGCGGATCCGGCACCGGCACGATGCCGACGTTGGGCTCGATGGTGCAGAACGGGAAGTTCGCCGCGGCGATGCCCGCCTTGGTCAGCGCGTTGAACAGGGTCGACTTGCCGACGTTGGGCAGGCCGACGATGCCGCATTTGATACCCATGGGTGACAGCTCTCTGGGGTGAAAGTGATTGGTGAAACAGCGCACGCGCCGCTTGGCCAATCCATCTCGGTGTCGTCGATCAACATCTGTGCCAACCAAGGTTGGCACCTACCGGGGCCGGTTGGCACCTACCGAGGCCGGCTGGCACCTACCGGGGCCGGTTGGCACCTACCGGGGCCGGTTGGTACCCGTTGCCGGCCAGCGGCCGGCACTACCGGTTATTTCGGGGTGTGCAGCCGCTTCATCGCTTCGCTGAAATCGCCCTGCACCGCCAACGGCAGCACGTCGATCGCATCGTCGATGGYGCGGGAGATCAGTACTTCATCGTCCTTGGAGGGGCGTCCCAGCACCCAGCCCACCACGCGGTCCTTGTGGCCGGGATGGCCGATGCCCACGCGCAGGCGATGGAACCTGCCGTGGCCGAGCAGGCGGATGGTGTCGCGCAGGCCGTTCTGTCCACCGTGGCCACCGTCGAACTTCAACCGCGCCACGCCGGGCGCCAGGTCCAGTTCGTCGTGGGCCAGCAGGGTGTCCTCCGGCTCGATCTTCCAGAACCGCTGTGCGGCGGTGACCGACTTGCCGCTGAGGTTCATGAAGGTGGCCGGCTTGAGCAGCCACACGGTCTGTCCGGCAATGTCGACCTTGGCGGTCTCGCCAAACAACTTGCTGTCCACGTTCCATCGTGCACCGGCTTTTTCAGCCAGGGCCTCAACGAAATGAAACCCGGCATTGTGCCGGGTCCGGGCGTGCTCCGATCCGGGGTTGCCCAGACCGACGATCAGTCGCAATCCTGCCATCGTTCCATCCAGATACGGCGCCTGCCCCGAAGGACAGGCGCCGCGGGGTATTACTCGGCCGCTGCTTCTTCAGCGTCGGCAGCATCCTGCTTGCCGTGCTTGGCAGTGACGATGGCGTCGTCGTGGTCCTTGCCCAGCGCCAGCGCCGGGATTTCCACGCCCTTCGGCAGCTTGATGTCCGACAGGTACACAACGTCGCCAGCCTTCAGCTCGCCCAGGTCGACTTCGATCGACTCCGGCAGGTCCTTCGGCAGGCAGCTGATGGCCACTTCCTTCAGTTCGTGGGCGACCACGACGTCGGCAGCCTTGCCAGCCGGCGAGGTGTCTTCGTTGATGAAGTGCAGCGGAACCGAAGCGGTCAGCTTCTCGTTCTCGTTCACGCGCAGGAAGTCCAGGTGCATGATCAGCTGCTTGTACGGATGGCGCTGCATGTCACGCAGCAGCACCTTCTGCACCTGGCCGTCCAGGTTCAGGTCCAGGATCGAGGCATAGAACCACTCGTTCTGCTGGGCCAGCCAGATTTCGTTGTGGTCCAGGCTGATGGCGACCGGTTCGGCGTTGCCGCCGTACACGATCGCCGGGATCACACCAGCGGTACGCAGGCGGCGGCTCGCACCCTTACGCTGCAGTTCACGCTTGGTGACCTTGATTTCATGGGTCTTCGACATTTTCGACTACTCGGTTGTTGCCTTGCCTTGCGGCTTGGCGGTTGAAGGCACTTCCGCGACCAGAAGCGCCCGGTGTGTCCCTGCCGTTGCCGGCGGGGACGAAAAATCAATCCACGTACAGCGAGCTGACCGACTCGCCGAAGGCGATGCGGCGCATCGTTTCGGCCAGCATTTCCGCCACGCTCAGCTGGCGGATCTTGCTGCACACCCGCGCGGCGTCCTTCAGCGGGATGGTGTCGGTCACCACCAGCTCATCAAGCTGGGAATTGGTGATGTTGTCCACCGCCGGGCCCGACAGCACCGCGTGGGTGCAGTAGGCGGCGACCTTCAGCGCACCGCGCGCCTTCAGGGCAGCAGCAGCGGCGCACAGGGTGCCGGCGGTATCGACGATGTCATCGACCATCACGCAGGTCTTGCCTTCGACGTCACCGATGATGTTCATCACGGTGGAGACGTTGGCGCGCGGACGGCGCTTGTCGATGATSGCCAGRTCGGCGTCATCCAGKYGCTTGGCCASKGCRCGGGCGCGRACCACGCCGCCSAYGTCCGGSGACACCACGATCAGGTTCTCGGTGCCGTAGGCGCGCCAGATGTCGGCCAGCAGCAGCGGAGAGGCATACACGTTGTCGACCGGAATATCGAAGAAACCCTGGATCTGGTCRGCGTGCAGGTCGACGGTCAGCACGCGATCAGCGCCGGCGGTGCTGAACATCTTCGCCGCCAGCTTGGCGGTGATCGGCACGCGCGAGGAACGCATGCGGCGATCCTGGCGCGAGTAGCCGAAGTACGGCACCACGGCGGTCACGCTGGCCACCGATGCGCGCTTGAGCGCGTCGATCAGCACCAGCAGTTCCATCAGGTTTTCCGCGCTCGGCGCCGAGGTCGGCTGGATCACGAACACGTCCTGCTTGCGAACGTTCTCTTCGATTTCCACCTGCACTTCACCATCGGAGAAGTGCGAGACCAGCGCCTTGCCCGGGCGGACTCCCAGTTCCTTGCAGATGTTCTGCGCCAGACGTTTGTTGGCGTTGCCGGAAAAGACCAGCAGGTTCGGGGACTCTTGCATCATGATTGTCTCGGGCGGGGACGAGTGGCGGGGATCCGGTAGCGGCAAGGACCACGTCGGCCCCTGCTGCTGACAACACCGCGGCTGTTCCCACGTCCCGCGCAGGTGATGCGCTGGAAGGCGCGGACGCAGCCGCATTGGCAGGGGCGGGAGGATTCGAACCTCCGAATGCCAGGATCAAAACCTGGTGCCTTGGGCCTCTTGGCGACGCCCCTGCATTGATGAATCAGTGTTGCTCGAGTGCATCCAGCAGTGGCGAACGTGCAACGCCCGCAGCCACCCTTGCCCGCAACTCCTTCGACAACTTCGCTCGTCCCTGCTCGGCGGCAGCCTGCGAATCGAACTCGACGAAACAACCACTTCCCGAACCGGTCAGTCGTGCCGTGCCGATGTCGCTCAACGCAGCAAGCACCGCCTCGACGGCAGGCTCACGGCGGCGCAGCACCGGTTCGAACACGTTCCCGACCAGCGTGCCGGAAGCGAAGTCCTCTATTTTCGCCTGTGGACTGTCGCGCGTCAAATCCGGATCTGCGAACAGCACCGGGGTCGGCACATGAACGCCCGGTTCGACCACCACATACCAGGCCTGCGGCAGGGTGATCGGCCGCAGCCGCTCGCCCACCCCCTCGGCCCAGGCGTTGTGGCCACGCACGAACACCGGCACATCGGCGCCGAGGCGCAAGCCCAGCGCCGCCAGCGTATTTTCGTCCAGCCCCGCGCCCCAGAGCCGGTTCAGTACCACCAGCACGGTGGCCGCATCGGACGAACCGCCGCCGAAACCGCCGCCCGCAGGAACGTGCTTTTCGACGACGATATCGACACCTTTCTCGACATTCGCCACCTCTTTAAGCAACYGCGCCGCGCGAACCGCCAGATCATCCGCCTCCGCGACACCGGCCAGGCCATCGCCCTGCCGCCGCACCTGGCCGTCTTCACGCAGGCGCAGGCCGATCCGGTCGCCCCAATCGAGCAGGCGGAACACCGTCTGCAGCTCGTGGTAGCCGTCGGCACGGCGGCCGGTGATATGCAGGAACAGGTTCAGCTTGGCCGGGGCCGGCCACCAGGACCAGCCCGCGTCATCCACCCGCGCGTTCATGGCGCGCCCTGCCCCCACTGGTCGACCAGCAGGCGCACCTTGGCGTCACCATTGACCGCCTCGACCCTGCGCGGCAGAGCCGGACGCCCGGCTTCGGCCGGATACCAGTCCAGATACTGGATCACCCACCCCATCTGCTGCATGCGCCGCGGACGGCCATCGGCATCACGCTCGATCTTTTCCGGCCCAGCGCTGTCGCCGGCGACCAAGCCGCGTACCCAGTCCGGCAGCTGGTTGACCGGAATATCCCAGCCGGTGGCTTCCAGCAACAGGGCCTGCGCGTCTTCACCGTCTCGCGGACCACCGGCCAGTCCTTCCAGACGGCCGGCTTCATGATGGCTATCACCGCTCAACTTCCAGCTCTGGCGGGTGACCGGCGCGCTCAGTTCGACGACATAGCGTTGGCCTTCCTGTTTCCAGTCGATGCGGCCGCTGCCACCATCCTTGCCCTTGCTGACCGCCACCCGGCCCTGGAAATTCCACTCCGACGCCGATCGCAGCGCGTCCACGCGTGCGGCCTCGGCGGCGGTCGCTTCGGCGGAAACGGTGGTGACCACGGCCGGCGCCGGCGTTTTCTGCCGGCCAACGGTGGTACAGGCACTCAGGGCCAGGGTCATGGCCACCAGCAGCAACGGCCGTATCGTGGAAACACTCATGGGTTGAATTTCTCGCGGGCGCGCAGCAGCGCGCGGTTTTCAGGGTCGAGCCTGGCCGCTTCCTCGAAGAAGTGACGGGCTTCATCGTGCTTGCCCAGCACCCACAGCACCTCGCCTACGTGGGCGGCGATTTCCGGGTCCTTGGCCAGCGTCCAGGCGCGGCGCAGCTGTACCAGCGCGTCGGCGTTGCGCCCCAGCCGATACAGCACCCAGCCATAACTGTCGACGATGGCGGCGTTGTCCGGTTCGGCCACGCGCGCGCGGTCGATCAGTTCGAGCGCTTCCTGGTAGCGACCGGTCCGGTCGGCCAGGGTGTAGCCCAGTGCGTTCAATGCCGGCACGTTCTCCGGCTCGGTCACCAGGATCTTGCGCAGGTCGGCCTCGGCACGGGCGATGTCATCGCGGCGCTCCCAGGCCAGCGCACGGGCATACAACAGGCCGTTTTCGTCCGGATACGCGGCCAGGCCACGGGCCAGTGCGTCGATCTCGCCGGGAAGGTCGTCGGCGCGCTGGCGCAGCTCGGCTTCCAGCAGATACGCATCGCGCCGCACATCGTCATCCACGCTGGCATCGGACTGGATGGCATGCACTTCATCCAGCGCCAGCGACTGCCGGCCCGCCAGACCCTGCGCATTGGCCGCGCGCAGGCGCGCTTCATTCAGCTCATCGCCGCCAGGAACGCTGTGATACCAGTTGACCGCCTCCGGGTAGCGCTTGAGGTACTCGGCGATCTTGCCCAGCAACAGGCGCTGCGCCGGGTCCGGCTTGGCCGCCTGCCGAGACAGTTCGTTGTACAGATTGGACAGCGCGGCCTTGTCGCCCTGCTTGGCCAGCAGCGAAGCGCGCATGCCCCACGTCTGCACATCCTGGGGACCGACCGCCAGCACGCGCTCGGCCGCTGCCGGCTGGCCGAGGCTGTCATAGGCGATGGCCACCGCGTTGCGCAGATCCGGGTCCTGACGGGTCTTCGGCTCCACCCCATGCAGCAGCGACAGCGCCTGGTCGGTCTGGCCGGCCTGCTGCAGCTGGCTGGCGCGCAGCAACGCCACGCGTGGCTCCTCGGGGAAGCGCTTGACCACCTCATCAATCATGCGCCGTGCCAGCTCGGGCTTCTCCATGCGCAGTGCAAGGCGTCCAAACTCCTGCCAGGCCTCGATCTTCTGGGGAATGG
>NZ_JBFTNR010000028.1:0-11868 GCF_056665995.1 Stenotrophomonas sp. 05L44_2 | reverse complement strand
CGCTGATGCTGCTCGATGCCGCGTCCAGCACCGTGCCCGAACCACATCGCGGCACATTGGCCTGGCTGATGGCCCAGCAGTAGACACGGCGACGGAAGCCGGGCCCGTGCGCCCGCTTCCCCGCGTTCGGCCGCGACCACTCCACTCTCACCCTGCCGCTCGAGCGCTTTCGGCGCGCTGGAACGCCGCAGGCGTGGTCGCGACCATGCTGCGGAAGAAGGCGATGAACGGACTCTCTGCCGAGAATCCAAGTTCCAGCGCCACGTGCGCGACACGATGGCCGAGCAGCAGCAGTTCCATGGCCCGCATCAACCGCCATTGCTGACGCCACGCCTGGTAGCCCATGCCGGTATCGCGTTGCATCAGGCGCCCGATCGTACGCACGCTCAGTCCGCTGCGCTGGGCCAGCTCGCCCAGTTCGGGCGGCAGCTGCTCGGCCACCGGCAGGCAGCGGGCGATGCGCGGGTCGCGCGGTAATGGCAGCTCCATCGGCTCCACCGGCGCAGCGGCAATCTCAAGCACGCACAGCGCCAGTTGATGCCCCGCTCGCGGCGCTTGCCAGTCATGTGCGAACGGCGCCTGCGCGATCGGCTCCAGCAGCGCCTGCAGCAGGGGACCGACACCAATGATTGCTGGCTGCTGCGGCAACTGCGCCGACAGCGTGGCATCGAAGTACAGCGACCGATAGTCCACCGCCTGTCGCATCTGCGCGCGGTGCAGCAGACCACCCGGAATCCACGCCGCGCGCGATGGCGGCAACAGGCTGATGCGATCGCCGAACGTCAGCCGCGTGCAACCGGCGCGCGTGTACAGCAGTTGCGAACGTGCGTGCTGGTGCCAACCGGAGTCATGCTCGGCCAGCGTGGCAGCGATACCGATCACCGGGGCGCTCCAGGCATCGGCATCGAAGCGAGCGTCGGGCTGCAGCCATGCCATGTCCGATTTCATCCATCTACTGTCGCAATCACTAGAGTGCGCCATCAGCACGGCCACGACAATGCGCGCCCCTGTTTCCGGAGCGCGCCGATGTCACCTCGCCTGCTGTCCCTCACCATTGCGCTGCTGATGTTTCCGCAGCTGGCGCAGACCCTGTACAGCCCGGCGCTGGCCGATCTGGCGCACCGCTTCACCCTGCCGGCCAGCGCTGCCAGCCAGGCGATGAGCCTGTACCTGCTGGGGTTCGCGCTGGGCGTCCTGCTGTGGGGAAGGCTGGCCGACCGCGTTGGCCGTCGCCCCGCCCTGCTGGGTGGCYTGTCCGTTTTCGTGCTGGCGGCACTGGGCGGATTGGCGGCCGGCACGTTCGGCCAGGTGCTGGCTGCGCAGATGCTGGCCGCCCTGGGCGCCGCCGCCGCCTCGGTGGTGACCCAGACCGTGCTGCGCGACCACCTTGAAGGGCCCGCGCTGGCGCAGGCGTTCTCCTGGATTGGCATGGCGCTGGCGCTGAGCCCGGCGATCGGGCTGGCACTGGGCTCGCTGCTGGTCGCTGCCGATGGCTATGCCGGCGTACAGGCCGGCCTGCTGCTGATCGCTGCATTGCTGATGCTGGGCTGCGTAACCGGGCTGCGTGAAAGCCGGCCCGCGCAGATCGCGCCCGTACCGCTGCGGCCCCTGCTGCGGCAACTGCTGGGCGACCGTTGGATCTGGTCGCACGCGCTGCTGGTCATGGCCTTCAACGTGGCCATGTACAGCTGGTACGCGCTGGGGCCGTTCGTGTTCGCACGCCTGCACTGGCCGGCCAGCTGGTTCGGCGCCAGCGGTGCGGTGCTGGCGCTGGGTTCGGCGTTGGGCGCGTGGGCCAATGGCCGCCTGTTGCGTGTCGGCGTCCCTGCGTTGACGCGCGTCCGCATTGCGGCATCGCTGGTACTGGCTGGTGGTGTCCTGGCCGCGCTGCTGCGCGGGCAACCGGTCATCGTGATGGCGATGCTGCCAGTCGTGGCGGGATTCGGCCTGGCCATCCCCAATGTGCTCGGGCAGGCACTACGCGGCTATGCACACTGCCTGGGCAGTGCCGGCGCCCTGTTCGGCCTGCTCTACTACCTGCTGATCGGCGCGGCGATGGCCGTTGTCGGCGCACTGCAGATGCTGGCGCCATCCATCATCGCCTGTGCACTGTTGGCGCTGTGGTTGCTGCGTCCGCGGAGCGCGCTGGCCTAGGAATTGCTGCAAACGCTCTGCACTGTGCGCCACTGCCGGAAACCGCGCGGCAGCGCTGGCTATGGTGCGTGTTCTCCGCAACCACGCAGATGTCGATGATCACCATCACCGCAGAACAGGCCCGCGCAAACGCTGACGCCGCCATTCGACCGATCGAGCAGTACTACAGGGATCTGGACAAATCGATCCAGGTCGGCTCGGAAAACGGCCGCCGTTACATCGTGTTCGGCTTCAACAAGGCGCTGGCCAGCGAGCGCCTCGTCGACGGCGTCGTCGAGCAACTGCTGCAGAACCGCTTCAGTGTCGAACGGCTGCCCAGCGACGCCGAGCAGCACTACATCCGCATCAGCTGGGAAGCCGGGGAGCCCTCCCGCCTCAACGCCGGCTGATGGTGAACGCCGCGCCGTCCACACCCAGGTCCCAGCCCTTGCCGGTACCGGACAGGGCCAGCGAGATATCGCCCTTGGTCATCACCTGCGCGTTGCTGGACTTCACCGCACCGGCATGCGCGCCGACCGAGGCGTAGGTGCCCAACAGCTCGCCGACGCTGCTGGCGCCGGTGAAGCTGCCACGGCCATCGGTGATCTTCGACTTGCCAACGGTCAGGCCGCCGCCCTTCAGCTGGATCCGCACCGGCATGCTGGAACCGTTGGTGCAGTGGATGGTGCCGTTGCCCGAGGCGGTCTTGTAGATCAGTGACCAGCCGGACAGGTTGTAGCGCAGCTGGCAGTCAAGGTTGCCACCGGCCTGCGCGGTCGGGGCCAGGGACGCTGCGGCCAGCGCCAGCAGCAGGGCAAACGGCTTGGTATTCATCGGCAGAACATCCACATCGGTCGGAATGTGGGCGAATCTAGCAGCGCGCGCGTGCACGTTGGATGCAGGCGCGCGCGGTGGGGCGGGAAGCGTTCAGCCGCCGTATCAGGCCTGCACATCCAGATGGAAGGCATCGGCATCGAGCATGGCCGGGAAGCGTGCACGATGCGAGGCCAGTGCTTCGGCGGAGATGGTGGTGGTCACCACCTGCTCGCGCTCGCGGATCTCCACCTGCGGCTGGCCGAGGAAGTCGATGACCGCGCTGTCGCCAGCGTAATGCAGCTGGTTGCCGTCCACGCCCACGCGGTTGACTGCGGCGACGAAACACAGGTTCTCGATCGCCCGCGCGCGCAGCAGGGTCTTCCACGCGTAGGCGCGCGCGGAAGGCCAGTTGGCGACGAAGATCTGCAGGTCGAAGTCCAGCTGTTCGGCTCGCTCGACGTTGTAGCGGTTGCGGCAGAACACCGGGAAACGCAGGTCGTAGCAGACCTGCGGATTGATCCGCCAGCCCTTCCATTCCACGCACAACCGGTCGCGGCCGGCGGCGTAGCGCTCGTGCTCGCCGCCGTAACGGAACAGGTGACGCTTGTCGTAGTACTGCAGGCCACCATCGGGGGTGGCGAACAGCAGGCGGTTGTAGACGCCCTCACCATCGCGCAGCTGCACGCTGCCGATCACTGCCGCATTCAAGGCTTTGGCCTGCGCGCGCACCCACGCCACGGTCGGGCCGTCCATGCCTTCGGCCTGGGCGATGGCTTCGTTTGAAAAGCCACTGGTGAAGGTTTCCGGCAGGATCACCAGATCGGTGGTGCCGGCCAGCGGCGCCAGCAGCGCGCCGTAGTATTCGCGGTTGCCGGCCGGGTCGTGCCAGCGGGTGTCGCCCTGGACGAGGGAAATGCGCAGGTCCTGCATGCTGTCTCCTCCGCTCACAGCAGGCGCAGGCGTTCGATCGCCGCGTCCAGGGTGGCCTCGTTCTTGGCGAAGCACAGGCGCACCAGGCGCTGGCCGACCGGCGCGGTTTCGTAGAACGGCGACAGCGGAATGGCGGTGACGCCCTTCTCGATGGTCAGCCACTTCACGAACTCATGGTCCGGCAGGTCACTGATGGCCGAATAGTCGACCAGCTGGAAGTAGCCGCCCGGCACCGGCAGCGCCTTCAGGCGGGTACCGGCCAGCTGCTCGCGGAAGCGGTCGCGCTTGGCTTCATAGAACGCGCCCAGTTGCAGATGATGCTGCGGCTCGTCGCGGATCATCGCAGCGAAACCGTACTGCGCCGGGCCGAAGCTGGTGAAGGTGTTGTACTGGTGCACCTTGCGGAACTCGGCGGTCATCGCCGCCGGCGCCACCGCATAACCGATCTTCCAGCCAGTGCAGTGATAGGTCTTGCCGAAGCTGGAGATGACGAAGGTGCGCTCGCGCAGTTCCGGGTAGCGCAGCGCCGATTCGTGGCGACGGCCGTCGTAGATGATGTGCTCGTACACTTCATCGGATATCAGGTAGATCTGCGTGCCGCGCAGTACATCGGCCAGCGCCTGCATGTCGGCCTCGTCCAGCATCGCGCCGGACGGGTTGTGCGGGGTGTTGACCATCAGCAGGCGGGTGCGCGGGGTGATCGCCGCGCRCACGCGGTCCCAGTCCACCGCGAAGGTCTGCGGGTCCAGCGGCACGTGCACGGCGGTGGCGCCGGCCAGTTCGATCGCCGGTTCATAGCAGTCGTAGGCCGGGTCGAGCACGATCACTTCCTCGCCGGCACGCACCACGGCGTGGATGGCGTTGAAGATCGCCTCGGTGGCGCCGCTGGTGACGGTGATCTCGGTGTCCGGATCGATCGTCGCGCCGTACAGGTCCAGCGACTTCTGCGCGATGGCCTGGCGCAGCGGTGCCACGCCGGTCATCGGCGGGTACTGGTTCAGGCCGGCGGCCATCGCCTTGCTGGTCTCGTCGATCAGGCGCTGCGGCGCGGAGAAATCCGGGAACCCCTGGCCGAGGTTGACCGCGCCGTGTTCGGCGGCGAGCTGGGACATCACGGTGAAGATCGTGGTACCGACCTTGGGCAGCTTGGTGTTCGGTTGCATCGGCCTGGGCTGTGGGGAAACAAGGGCTGGAAGTGTACGAAATCCCGACCCGGCCTGCGGCGCCGACGGTAGCGCCGGGTCATACCCGGCGGCTCTTTGCACATGCCGCACCGATGGCAAGCCGCGCTGCGTGCTCGCCGGGCACGGCCCGGCGCTACCGGGTCACATTCACCGCTACAATTGCTGCCGCACTCCCGCATGAAGACCCCTGCGCCTTGAACACCCCTGCATTGCTGGCCGCCAGCGGCCTGAGCTTCTCCCGCAAYGACGAGCCGGTGTTCGGCCCGCTGGACTTCCACGTGGATGCCGGCGAGGCGCTGCTGGTGCAGGGCGGCAACGGTGCCGGCAAGACCACCCTGCTGCGCGTGCTGTCAGGCCTGGCGCGCCCGGGCGCGGGCCAGGTGCTGATCGACGGCAGGCCGGCCAGCAACGCCGAGCGTGCGCGCTATGTCGCCTACCTCAGCCACCTGCCGGCGCTGAAGCCGGACCTGGACACGCTGGAGAACCTGCATTTCCTCTGCGGCCTGCACGGCCGCCGCGCACGGCAGATGCCGGGCAATGCGCTGGCCATCGTCGGCCTGGCCGGCTACGAGGACACCCTTGTGCGGCACCTGTCGGCCGGACAGAAGCGGCGGCTTGCGCTGGCCCGCATCTGGCTGTCGCCGGCACCGCTGTGGCTGCTCGACGAACCCTATGCCAACCTCGACCTGGAAGGCATCAACCTGGTCAATCGGATGATTTCCGCACACCTGCGCAGTGGCGGCGCCGCCCTGGTCACCACGCATGGCGCCTATGCCGCCCCGCCGGTACGCACCCGCCAGCTCGATCTGGGGGGTGAAGCATGATCGCGCCAGGCACCGAACCAGGCCTGTGGCAGACCGCCCGCGCGCTGATTGCGCGCGACCTGCGCCTGCTCTGGCGGCGTCGCGGCGATGCCCTGCAGCCGGTGCTGTTCGCCCTGCTGGTGGTGGTGCTGTTCGCCCTGGCCCAGGGCCGGGACCCGCAGCCGCTGGCCGCCACCGCCGGTGCGGTGCTGTGGTTGGCGGTACTGCTGGCCGGGCAGCTGGCGCTGGATTCGCTGTTCCGCTCCGACGCCGAAGACGGTTCGCTCGAACAATGGCTGCTGGCGCCGGTGCCACTGGCGTGGCTGGTGCTGGTGCGGGTGCTGCTGCATTGGGCGACCACCGCCCTGCCACTGATCCTGCTGAGCCCGTTGCTGGCGGAAATGCTGCATCTGCCGCATGACCAGCTGCCGATGTTGCTGGCATCGTTGCTGCTGGGAACACCGTTGTTGAGCCTGATCGGTGGCGTGGTCGCTGCACTGACCGTCGGCATCCGGCGCTCTGGTATTCTCGTGGCGTTGCTGTCGTTGCCGTTGTACGTACCGGTGCTTGTCTTCGGTGCCGGCAGCCTGGCGGCAGCCAGCCGCGGGCAGGACCCGGTCGGTGCGCTGCTGATGCTGGGCGCTGGACTGGTGATCGCCCTGGTGCTGGCACCGCTGGCCACCGCTGCTGCGATCCGTATTTCTCTGAGTTGACCGAGCTGAGAGCCAATCCACCCCTGCTGGATAGCCGCCACGCATGAATCCGATCGTCCGCTGGTTCCATCAACTCGGTTCGCCCCCGACCTTCGATCGTTTCGCCGCACGCTGGTCCCGCGTGTTCTACGCTGCGGCGGTTCCGGTGCTGCTGATCGGCCTGTGGCAGGGCCTGTTCGTGGCACCGCCGGAACAGAACCAGCACGACGCCTTCCGCATCATCTACATCCATGTACCCAGCGCCTGGATGAGCCTGTTCGTGTTCGCGCTGATGGCCGCCTACGCCGCCATCGCGCTGATCTGGCGCATCAAGATCTGCGAGATCCTGGCGATGGCCTGTGCGCCGATGGGCGCCGGCTTCACCCTGATCACCCTGCTGACCGGCAGCATCTGGGGCAAGGGCACCTGGGGCACCTGGTGGGACTGGGACCCGCGCATGACCAGCGAGCTGATCCTGCTGTTCCTGTACCTGGGCGTGATCGGCCTGTACCACGCCATCGAAGACCGCCGCAGTGCCGCACGCGCGGCCGGCCTGYTGGCCATCGTCGGCGTGGGCCTGCTGCCGATCATCCGCTATTCGGTGGACTGGTGGGGCGCGCTGCACCAGCGCCAGTCGATCAACGTGTTCGGCGAGAACGCCGTGCGGCCGGAACTGATCGCCCCGCTGTGGTGGATGGTGGTGGCCACCAAACTGTGGTTCGTCGGCTCGCTGCTGGCCAAGGCGCGCGCCGACAACATCGCGCGCGAGGCCGGCAAGGCCTGGATCGGCGAGCGCTTCGGCACCGCGGATGGGGAGGCACGGCGATGACCCACCTGCCCTACCTCATCGCCGCCTTCGCGGTGTTCCTGCTGGTGCTGGCCTGCGATGCGCTGGGCTCGTGGCTGCGCCTGCGCAGCGCCCGACAGCTGGCSCAACGCCGCCAGCAGCGGCTGCAGGCGCGTGGCAACGCGTCGGCACCGGCGCCGCTTGCCACCGAGCTCAGCCGATGACGCCGGTACAGCGACGCCGCATGATCTGGGTGCTCCTGCTGTTGCTGGCCTCCGGGCTGGCCACCACGCTGGTGGCCTTCGCCCTGCAGCGCAACATCGCCTACCTGTACACGCCTTCGGAAGTGCTGCGCGGCGACGTGGATGCGCAGTCCCGCTTCCGCCTGGGTGGCATGGTGGTGAAGGGGTCCTTCGATCGACCCAGCGGCTCGCTGCAGGCCCACTTCGTGGTCACCGACGGCGATGCAACGCTCCCGGTCAGTACCGACCGCATCCTGCCGGACATGTTCCGCGAGGGGACCGCCGTGGTCGCCAGCGGTCGCCTGCAGGACGGTACCTTCGTCGCCGACGAGGTGCTGGCCAAGCACGATGAGAACTACGTGCCCAAGGAAGTGGCCGACAAGATGGGCGATGCGCATCGCAAGCACGATGTGCCGGTCACGGCGCCCGAGGCGCGCTGAGTGCTTCCCGAATTCGGTCAGATCCTCCTGCTGTGCGCGCTGCTGGCCTCGCTGCTGCAGGGGGTGCTGCCGCTGGTGGGCGCGCAGCGTGGCAATGACGCATGGATGGCCGTTGCCCGCCCGGCGGCCTTTGCCCAGCTGGTGCTGCTGGCCGGCGCCTTCGCCGTACTGACGGCGGCTTTCGTGCAACAGGATTTCTCGGTGCGCTACGTCGCCGAGAACTCCAATTCGCTGCTGCCGTTGATCTACCGCTATTCGGCGGTGTGGGGGGCGCACGAAGGCTCGCTGCTGATGTGGGCGCTGGTGCTGGCGCTGTGGACCGGTGCAGTGGCGCTGTTTTCGCGCCACCTGCCGGCACCGGTACAGGCGCGCGTGCTGGCGGTGATGGGCGTGGTCAGCGTCGGCTTCCTCGCCTTCCTGATCTTCACCTCCAATCCGTTCCTGCGCTTGAACCCGGTGCCACTGGAAGGCCGTGACCTCAACCCGTTGCTGCAGGATCCGGGGCTGATCATCCATCCGCCGATGCTGTACCTGGGCTACGTCGGCTTTGCGGTGCCGTTCGCCTTCGCCGTGGCGGCACTGCTGGAAGGCCGTGTCGATGCACGCTGGCAACGCTGGACCCGGCCCTGGACCAATGTCGCCTGGGGCTTCCTCACGCTGGGCATCGCACTGGGCAGCTGGTGGGCGTATTACGAGCTGGGCTGGGGCGGCTGGTGGTTCTGGGACCCGGTCGAGAACGCCAGCTTCATGCCCTGGCTGGTCGGCGCGGCGCTGATCCATTCGCAGGCGGTCACCGAAAAGCGTGGCACCTTCGGCAGCTGGACGCTGCTGCTGGCCATCGCGGCGTTCGCGCTGTCGCTGCTGGGCACCTTCCTGGTCCGCTCCGGCGTGCTGACCAGCGTGCATTCGTTCGCGGCCGATCCCTCGCGTGGGCTGTTCATCCTGATCTTCCTGTCGGTGCTGGTGGGGGGCAGCCTGCTGCTGTATGCGCTGCGTGCGCCGCGGCTGGCCGTGGATGCCGGTGATCCGCGCCGTGGCTTCACCGCGACCTCGCGGGAAACCCTGCTGCTTGCCAACAACCTGCTGCTGGCCAGCGCCTGCGCGATGGTCCTGCTGGGCACCCTCTACCCACTGCTGGCCGATGCGCTGTCGCTGGGCAAGATCTCGGTGGGCCCACCGTACTTCGGCAGCCTGTTCCTGCTGCTGATGGCACCGATGGTGATGCTGCTGCCGTTCGGTCCGCTGGTGAAGTGGCAGCGCGACCAACCCTCGCGCGCACTGGCATTGCTGTTGCCATGGGCGGGGCTGGCTGTACTGCTTGGCGCCTGGGCCTGGTGGCAGGCGCCGCAGAATGGCTGGAAGGCCGGCATCGGCGTTGCGGCTGCGGCCTGGGTTGGGCTGGGCACCGCCCGGTTCGTCTGGCAGCGCCTGCGTGGCAATGGCCGCTTCACTGCCGAAATGCTTGGCATGATCGTCGCCCATGCCGGTGTCGCGGTGTTCCTGGCCGGCGCGCTGCTGGTGGAAGCATTGAACGTGCAGCGCGAAGTGGCGCTGTCGCCGGGCCAGCAGGTAGTGGTCGCCGGCCACGAAGTGCGCTTCGAGGGCGTGGACCACCGCGAAGGCCCCAATTTCATCGCTGATCGCGGCCATCTGCGGGTGCTGCGCGACGGTCGCGAGCTGGCCCTGCTGCATCCAGAGAAGCGCCAGTACGCCAGCGGCGGCCAGGTGATGACCGAAGCAGGCATCGATGCACGACTCAGCGGTGATGTCTACGTGGCATTGGGCGAGCCGCTGGGCAACAATGCATGGGCGGTACGGGTGCACATCAAGCCCTTCGTGCGCTGGATCTGGCTGGGCGCGCTGTTGATGGCCCTGGGCGGATTCATCACCGCTGCCGATCGCCGCTTTCGTCGTCCGTAGGAGTCCCCCATGTCCGAGTCACCCGCCCCACGCCCTTCCCGCCCGCTGCCGCCGGTAGCCATCGTGATCGGCGTCCTGTTCTTCTTCGGCCTGCTTGGCCTGATGATCTACGGGGTGATGAAATCGGGCGATCCGCAGCGCGACGTGCTGCCTTCGGCACTGATCGACAAGCCGGCGCCGGCGTTCGCGCTGCCGGTGCTGCATGACCCGCAGATGATCGTGCGCAGCGAGGAGCTGCGTGGCGCGCCGTACCTGCTCAACGTCTGGGGCAGCTGGTGCGCGGCCTGCCGTGAAGAACATCCGGTACTGACCCGCTTCGCCGAGRGCAAGCGCGTACGCGTGATCGGCTACAACTGGAAGGATGAACCGACCGACGCGCTGCACTGGCTGGAACAGCTGGGCAACCCGTTCATGGTCGTGTTGAGCGACATCGAAGGCCGCACCGCCATCGACTGGGGTGTGACGGCAGCACCGGAGACCTTCCTGGTCGATGGCAGTGGCATCGTGCGCTGGAAGTACAGCGGCGCGATGACCCAGCAGGTGGTCGATGAGAAGTTGATTCCGGCGCTGGAAAAGCTTGAAAAGGCCCAGGGCGATGCTGGCAATACCCTGCACGCCTCGCCGTAAGCGCATGCGCTGGCTGCTGCCGCTGCTGCTGGCGATGACCCTGGCGCTGCCAGACTCCGGCCTCGCCCAACAACCGGTGCATGATGCGCGGCCGCTGATGTTCCGCGATGCAGCCGAGGAGACGCGCTTCCACGACCTGGCTGCGCAGTTGCGCTGCGTGCAGTGCCAGAACCAGTCACTGGCCGATTCCAACGCGCAGATCGCGCAGGACCTGCGCCGCGAAGTGCTGCAGTTGATGCAGCAGGGCCTCGACGATGCGGCCATCAAGCAGTTCCTGGTCGCCCGCTATGGCGAGTTCGTGCTCTATCAACCGCCACTGCAACCGGGCACCTGGCTGCTGTGGGGCGGCCCGCTGCTGGTACTGGGTGGCGGCGCGCTGGTGGTGATGGGCATCGTCCGTCGCCGTAGTCGGCAGATGGATGCATCCGCTGCAGCGGACCCAACCGAGGGAGAGGACTGGTGACGCACTGGTTGCCGATGGTCGCCGCAGTGGCCGCTGCGCTGTTGGCGGCCGTGGTGCTGTGGCCGCTGCGCCAGCATGGCCGTCGCAGCTTCGTGCTGGGGGTGGTGGCACTGGGCGTGGCCGGTGCCTGCCTGTATCTGCTGGTCGGCAATCCCCGCGCCGCACAGGTGCAGCCTGCGCCTTCGGTCGCCACGTTGCGTGACGGTGTAGAGGCGCTGCAGCAGGCGCTGCAGCGTGACCCGCAACGCGCCGATGGCTGGGCGCTGCTGGGTCGTTCGCAGGCCGAGCTTGGCAATGCCGCCGCCGCGGCCGACGCCTTCAACCGCGCCGCAGCACTGGCACCGGACGAACCGGGCGTGCTGGTCGAGGCCGCGCAGGCACGCGCCCAGGCCGATCCTGGCAAGCAGTTCGATGACACCGCGCTGGCATGGCTGCAGCGCGCACGTACCTTGTCGCCCGACGCCGAACGCGCAAGCTGGCTGCTTGGCATTGCCCTGCGCCAGCGGGGCCGCAATGCCGAGGCCGCCGAACTCTGGAGCACGCTGCTGCCACGCCTGGAGCCGGGTGCCGCGCAGGCGCTGCAGGCACAGATCGCCATCGCCCGCGAGGCGGCCGGCCAGCCGTCGCACGCACCGGCCGCCGCCCCCGCGCTGCTGCAGGTACGGGTGCAGCTGCCCGCATCGTTGAAGGCGGGTAACTGGCCGGCCAGCACCCAGGTCTTCGTGCTGGCGCGCGCTGTGGGCGGCCCGCCGATGCCGGTGGCTGCACGCAAGCTGCCCCTGGCCGGCTTCCCTGCAACGGTCGGCCTCGGCGACGGCGACAGCCCGATGC
>NZ_JBFTNR010000027.1:0-11935 GCF_056665995.1 Stenotrophomonas sp. 05L44_2 | reverse complement strand
GGCGTGCAGGGTTACCACGGTCGTGATTTCGGCTTCAAGCTGGGCCTGACCGCCAAGCAGGCCGGCCAGTTCGCCAACATCATGGTGAACCTGTACCGCCTGTTCAACGAAAAGGACCTGGCGCTGGTTGAAATCAACCCGCTGGCCATCCTGGACGACGGCAACCTGTACGCGCTGGACGGCAAGTTCGACAGCGACGACAACGCCGCGTTCCGCCAGAAGGCCCTGGTCGCCATGCGCGACAAGACCCAGGAAGATCCGACCGAAGTGATCGCTTCGGAGCTGGACATCAACTACGTCACCATGGACGGCAACATCGGCTGCATGGTCAACGGCGCAGGCCTGGCCATGGCCACCATGGACGTCATCAAGCTCAACGGCGGCGAGCCGGCGAACTTCCTGGACGTGGGCGGCGGCGCCAACAAGCAGCGCGTCATCGAAGCGTTCAAGCTGATCCTGTCCTCGGACAAGGTCGAAGGCATCTTCGTCAACATCTTCGGCGGCATCGTCCGCTGCGACATGATYGCCGARGGCATCATYGCCGCSGTSAAGGAAGTGGGCGTCAAGGTTCCGGTCGTGGTGCGTCTGGAAGGCACCAACGTGGAAGAAGGCAAGCAGTTGCTGCGTGACAGCGGCATGGCCATCATCCCGGCCGACAACATCAACGACGGTGCCAAGAAGGTCGTCGAAGCTGTCAAGAACGCCGCCTGATCCGACACCGAAGGAAATCCAATGTCAGTTTTGATCAATAAGAACACCAAGGTGATCGTGCAGGGCTTCACCGGCCAGCAGGGCACCTTCCACGCCACTCAGATGATCGAGTACGGCACCCAGGTTGTTGGCGGCGTGACCCCGGGCAAGGGTGGCACCACCCATATCGACCTGCCGGTCTTCAACACCGTTGCCGACGCCGTGCAGAGCACCGGCGCCAACGCTTCGGTCATCTACGTGCCGCCGCCGTACGCGGCTGACGCGATCCTGGAAGCCGCTGCTGCCGGCATCAAGGTCATCGTCTGCATCACCGAAGGCATCCCGGTGCTGGACATGCTGCGCGTCAAGAACGTGCTGACCCGTTCGCATCCGGACACCGTGCTGATCGGGCCGAACTGCCCGGGCGTCATCACCCCGGGCGAGTGCAAGATCGGCATCATGCCGGGCCACATCCACAAGCCGGGCAAGATCGGCATCGTGTCGCGTTCGGGCACCCTGACCTATGAAGCGGTCAAGCAGACCACCGAAGTCGGCCTGGGTCAGTCCACCTGCATCGGCATCGGTGGTGACCCGATCAACGGCCTGAACTTCGTCGACTGCCTGAAGCTGTTCAACGAAGACCCGCAGACCGAAGGCATCATCATGGTCGGCGAAATCGGCGGCGACGCTGAAGAAGCCGGTGCCGAGTACATCAAGAACCACGTGAAGAAGCCGGTCGTCGGTTTCATCGCGGGTGCTTCGGCTCCGGCCGGCAAGCGCATGGGCCACGCCGGTGCGATCGCATCGGGCGGCAAGGGCACTGCCGAAGGCAAGTTTGCTGCCATGGAAGCTGCTGGCGTCGTCACCGTGYGTTCGCCGGGCGACCTGGGCGCTGCCATCGCCAAGCTGGTGAAATAAGATCGACTGCCTTCGGCAGACGATTCTGTAGAGCCGGCCGTTGGTCGGCTGCTTGAAACAGAAGGGCCGCCTCAGGGCGGCCTTTCTGCGTCTGGGCATCCGCTGGGCATGGCCCGGCGCTACCAGAATGGTCCACGCGGTAGCGCCGGGCCATGCCCGGCGAGCGCATGTCGCGGCGCTACAATGTGCGTATTGCAACCACAGGCTGGACCCTCATGGCTTCGATCCGCATCGCGATGGCGCAGTTCGACTTCCCGGTTGGCGATGTCGCCGGCAACACCGAGCGCATCATCGAGATGATCGGCCAGGCGCGCGATGAGTACGGCGCCGGGCTGGTGATGTTCCCCGAGCTGGCAGTCAGCGGCTATCCGCCGGAGGACCTGCTGCTGCGCCCGGGCTTCCTGTACGAGTGCGAGCAGGCGATGACCCGCATTGCTGCTGCGTGCCGTGGCATCACCGCTGTAGTGGGCTGGCCACAGGCCGCCGGTGCGGTGGTCTACAACGCGGCCAGCGTGCTGCGCGATGGCCTGGTGGAGCAGACGTACCGCAAGCGCGAACTGCCCAATTACGCGGTGTTCGACGAGCGCCGCTACTTCGATGTCGACCCGGACGGTGGCAGCTGCGTGTTCGAGGTCGACGGCATCCCGGTCGGCCTGCTGATCTGCGAGGACCTGTGGTTCGCCGAGCCGCTGGCCGATACGGTGCGTGCCGGCGCGCAGCTGGTGGTGGTGCCCAATGCCTCGCCGTACGAGCGTGGCAAGCATGCCCAGCGTGACGCTGTGCTGGCTGCACGTACCCGCGAAAGCGGCGCGGCGATCGCCTACCTCAACGTGGTGGGCGGCCAGGACGCGCTGGTGTTCGATGGTGCATCGGTGGTGGCCGATGGAGATGGCACGGTGCACCCGGCCGCGGCGGCCTTCGTCGACCAGTGGCTGGTGGTGGACTACGACGGCGCTACCCGCCGCTTCCTGCCGCAGGTATGGATGGACGACGGCGACGAGAGCATGGATGCGCTGGCCTGGCGCGCGGTCACCCGCGGCATCCAGGACTACTGCAGCAAGAACGGTTTCAAGAAGGTGTGGCTGGGTCTGTCCGGTGGCATCGACTCGGCGATCGTGCTGGCCATGGCGGTCGATGCACTGGGCGCGAAGAACGTGACGGCGGTGCGCCTGCCGTCGCGCTATACCGCCGGGATGTCCAACGACCTGGCCGCCGAGCAGTGCGAGGCGCTGGGCGTGAAGCTGGAAGCCGTTTCCATCGAGCCGGCGTTCCAGGGCCTGATGCAGGCGCTGGCGCCGATGTTCGAGGGCACTACGCCGGATGTGACCGAGGAGAATTTGCAGTCGCGCAGCCGTGGCGTGATCCTGATGGCACTGGCCAACAAGTTCGGTGGCCTGCTGCTGACCACCGGCAACAAGAGCGAGTACGCGGTCGGCTACGCCACCATCTATGGCGACATGTGCGGGGGGTACGCGCCGCTGAAGGACCTGTACAAGACCGAGGTGTTCGGCCTGTCCAAGTGGCGCAACACCGTTGGCGGTGCGCCGGTGATCCCGCCGGCGGTGATCAGCCGCCCGCCCTCGGCCGAACTGCGCGAAAACCAGACCGACCAGGATTCGCTGCCGGCCTACGACGTGCTGGACGGCATCCTGTACCGCTACATCGACCAGGAGCAGTCGCGCACGGAGATCGTCGCTGCAGGCTATGACGCGGCGGTGGTGGATCGTGTGCTGCGGCTGGTGCGGATCAGCGAGTGGAAGCGCCACCAGGCCGCGCCGGGCCCGAAGGTCTCGCGCCGCGCGTTCGGGCGTGAGCGCCGCTACCCGATCAGCAACGGCTACAAGAGCTGAGGACCGGTCGCCGGGCATGGCCCGGCGCTACCGATGTTCGATGGATCCATCGGTAGTGCCGGCCGCTGGCCGGCAACCGGGTGTACCGCCCATCGATGCACGGCGTGGATCTACCGGGCCTCGTTGAGCAGCTGCTCCAGGCCGGCGGTTTCGGCGGCCTCGTCAAATTGGCTGTGCCCCAGCCGCGCACGCACGAATGCCAGGCCATCGGCCGCCGCTGCGTCCAGCGTGCCGCGATGGTCGACCGGGTATCGGCGGAATGCCACCGGTTCGCCGCGCAGGGCCAGGCCGACGGCATACAGCAGGGTGGTGAGATAGGGCACGTCGCGATCCTCGCTGCCGTGGCCCAGCATCAACGGCTGGCTGAAGCCCCGCCGTGGCACGCCCAGATAGTCATGCAGCAGCGCCCAGATGCCCGGCACCGAGGTCAACGGTGCGCTGAACATTTCTCCCGTGTTCGCACCTTCCAAGGTGGCCGCCAGCGGGCCCAGGCACTGCTGGCGCGCCAGCGTGACCCGTGCATGGCCTTCATCGCTGAGTACGCGTGCGATACGCGGCTCCACCTGCAGCAGGCCATCGAGGAGGTAGGCGTGATAGGCATTGAGCGCGCCCGGATTCGGCGTGCGGCTGTCCGGCTTCATCACCAGCGCGGTCAGTTCGACGGCCGTGGGTGTGCCGGTGGTGAAGCTGCCGCGGTACTGCAGCGAGGGTCCATAGGACGGTGCCAGATGGCCGGCAGTGAGTGCGGCAGCGCCGCCCTGCGAATGGCCCACCGATACCCAACGCGGTGACAGCGTGGCATTGCCGAGGAAATGGCGGCTGGCCTTGATGAGATCGATGGCGTTGCGCGCGGAGGTGCGCACGTGCAGGTAGGCGTGGTCACCCGGGCCGCCCAGGCCTTGGTAATCGGCGGCGAGAACGGCATAGCCCTGTGCCAGGAACTGGTCGAGGAAGCGGCCATCGCGCTCGGGCTGATAGGGGCCGGATACCGAAGGCGCGCAGTGGTCGGCGATGCCCTGGGTGCCGTGGGCCCAGGATACGACCGGCCAGCCACCTGCCGGCGCAGGCCCGGCGGGCAGGTAGACCAGCCCGGTCGCCTCGGCCAGGCGTCCGTGATGATCGGGGGTGCGGTAGGCCAGCTTGTAGGCCTGCGCGGCCTTGGAGGGCACCCAGCTGGCGCGGTAGGGCGCGGCCGAGAGCAGGTCACCCGGCTCCGCCGCCAGCGCGACAAGGGGACTGGCGGCCAGCGCGAGCAGGGCAGTGACCAGCAGGGTCGGGCGGGGTCGGAACCGCAGGGACGATGAGGACATGTGGCGCTCCATGCAGGCCGGGATGGCCTTTGCGCCGCATTCTGGGAGCTGTCCTGCGCGCCGACTGCGATGGAAGTCGCAATGATCGCCGGTTCGTAGCATTCCTAGCGGTGACGCCAGGCAAAAAAAAGGCCCCGTGCGGGGCCTTCTTCTTACTTCTTTTCCAGTCGCGCATTGCGCTGGCCGGTCGCGGCGGACTTTTCGCCGGCAAACGGGTTCAGCTTGCGGATCATCCACGGGTACTTCGGCCACTTGCCTTCCAGCCACGGGTGATCCGGCTGGTTCAACTGCAGGACGCGGCGGGCGTCGTCGGCCAGGGTCTTGTTGCCCAGGTGGGTGTAGGACTCGGCCAGCACCGCCACGGCATCGTTCTGGAATGCGCTCTGCGGGTAGTTTTCCAGCAGGTAGTTGGCGCGGCCGGCAGCCGAGACCCAGGCGCCGCGACGCACGTAGTACAGGGCGTTGTCGAGTTCGTGCTGGGCGAATACGTCACGCAGCACCAGCATCCGCTGGCGCGCATCGGCGGCGTAGCGGCTGTTGGGGTAGCGATCGACCACGATGTTGAAGTCTGAATACGCCTGATGCGGCGTGGACAGATCGCGGCGGCTCGCGTCCAACGACCATACGCGACGCAGGAAAACCGTATTGCGGTTGGAGTTGGCCAGGCCGCGCAGGTAGTACAGGTACGCGATGTTGCGGTGCGTCGGGTAGGTACGGATGAAGCGGTCGATGCTGGACACCGCGTCATCGTGCTTGCCGGCCTTGTACTGGGCATAGGCCGATTCGATCATCGCCTGCTCGGTGTACGGGCCGTAGGGATACTGTGCCACCAGGCGACGGAAGCTGGCTTCAGCGCCACTCCAGTTGCCGCCTTGCATCAGCTTGTGGCTCTTTTCGTAGAGCTGTTCGACCGGGGTGCCTTCATCAGGGCGATCGCCCTTGGTGCCGCGGTTGCAGCCAGTGGCGACGATGACCAGCACCAGCAGGAGGGCGGTCAGGCGGACGGGCGCGGAGAGCAGGACGGAGCGTCGGATCATGGGGTCAATGCGGGACGCGGCTGGAATACGAAGGGTCGATGATAGCCTAGTGTCCTGTCCAGCGACTGAAACCGGCTCGCCGGGACCCCAAAATTTCGAAGATGCCCCCTGCCATGTCTGAACAACCCTCCGAATCGGCCCGCCAGGCCATTGTCCCCGACACCTCCGCCGGCCGCCGTTTCGACGCGGTCGTGGCCGAGCTGTTCCCCGAATACTCCCGCTCCCGCCTGACCGAGTGGATCAAGGCCGGCGACGTCCTGCTGGACGGCGCGCAGGCACGCCCGCGCGACGCGCTGCGCGGCGGCGAGGTGGTCACCCTGCAGGTGGTGCTGGAAACCCAGACCAGCGCCGAGCCGGAAGACATCCCGCTGGACGTGCTGTTCGAGGACGAGCACCTGCTGGTGATCAACAAGCCGGTCGGCCTGGTCGTGCACCCCGGTGCCGGCAACCACAGCGGTACTCTGGTCAATGCGCTGCTGTACCGCGACCCGTCGGTGGCGGTGCTGCCGCGCGCGGGCATCGTGCATCGCCTGGACAAGGACACCAGCGGCGTGATGGTCGTGGCCCGCACGCTGGAAGCGCAGACCGCACTGGTCGAGCAGCTGGCCGCCCGTGACGTGCACCGCCAGTACCTGGCCGTGGTGATGGGCGCGCTGGTGGCCGGTGGTACCGCAGATGCGCCAATCGATCGCCACCCGCGCGACCGCCTGAAGATGGGCGTGCGCGAGGATGGCAAGGAAGCGGTGACCCATTACCGCCTGCGCGAGCGCTTCCGTGCGCATACCGCGCTGGAATGCCGCCTGGAAACCGGGCGTACCCACCAGATCCGCGTGCACATGGCGCACCTGCGTCATCCGATCGTGGGCGATCAGCTGTACGGCGGTGCGCTGAAGCTGCCCAAGGGGGCCAGCGACGAGCTGGTGGCCGCGCTGCGCGGCTTCAAGCGCCAGGCCCTGCATGCAGAGACCCTGGAGTTCGTGCATCCGATCAGTGGTGAGCCGGTGCGCAACACGGCGCCGGCGCCGGCCGACATGCTGCACCTGATGAAGGTGCTGCGCGAAGACAGCGCGGCCTTCGCCGAGCGTGAGCGGGACCGCTGGTAATGACTACCGCGCTGCCGCTGCCGCTGCTGCAGGCTGATTGGCCGGCGCCCCCGGGCGTGCATGCACTGACCACGCGCCGGCATGGCGCGGGTATCTCGCCAGCGCCGTTCGCCCAGTTCAACCTGGGCAACCGGCATGCGGCCGACGGTGACACCCCGGCCAACGTCGAGCACAACCGGCAGCTGCTGCAGCAGGGCTTGGCACTGCCATCGGCGCCGCATTGGCTGCGCCAGGTGCACAGCAGCACCGTGCTGCGTTTCGGCGCGCCGCCGGTGGAGGGCGCCAGCGAACCGGTGGCCGATGCCGCGGTGACCTCGGTGCCCGGCGTTGTGCTGGCGATCCTCACCGCGGACTGCCTGCCGGTGGTGTTCGCCGCTGTCGATGGCAGCGAGGTGGGCGCCGCCCATGCCGGTTGGCGTGGCCTGGCCGACGGCATGCTGGAGGCCACCGTGGCCGCCATGCAGACGCCACCGGCGCAGCTGCGCGCGTGGCTGGGCCCGGCAGCGGGACCGGCCGACTACGAGATCGGCGAAGAGGTGTACCACGCCTTCGTCGGCCACGACGCGGCCGCTGCGGCGGCCTTCGTGGCGACCCGCCCCGGTCACTGGAAAGTGGATCTGTTCGCGCTGGCGCGACAGCGCCTGCAGGCCGCGGGCATGGAGCTGGGCAACATCCACGGCGGCACGGTCTCGACCATGGCCGATGCGGATCTGTACTCGCACCGTCGCGACCGCCGCACTGGCCGGATGGCGACGCTGGTGTGGATGGACTGATGCGCGGGGATCGCGCTGCGGGGGCAGAACCTGGCGGCGTGATCGTCTTCGATGGCGTCTGCGCGTTGTGCAGCCGCTGGGTGCGTTTCCTGCTGCGGTTCGACCGGCAGGAACGCTTTCGCTTCGCGGCGATGCAGGGCGCGCAGGGCAGCGCGATGTTGCGCGCGCATGGCCTGGACGCGCACGACCCGACCTCGTTCCTGCTGTTGGACGGGCAGGGCGCGTGGACCGATACCGATGCGATCCTGCGCGTGCTGGCGGCACTGGGTGGTGGCTGGCGCCTGGCGGCCGTACTGCGCGTGCTGCCACGCCGCTGGCGCGACGGGGCCTACCGCATATTGGCACGCAACCGCTATCGCTGGTTCGGGCGCCATGACACTTGCTACCTGCCCACCCCGGAACAAGCCGCGCGGTTCCTCGATTAAGCGCCGCCGGGCGTGGCCCGGCGCTACCCCGTGCCCGGATCAATGTAGCGCCGGGCCATGCCCGTGGGCGGTCAACCTTCCAAGGCTTCGAGGTAGCTGCGGCGCCAGTGGTTGATGTCGTAGGTGCGCAGGTGTTCCATCATCGCGTGCCAACGTTCCTTGCGCCGGTGCAGCGACATCGTCGCCGCAGTGGCGATGGCATCGGCCACGCCGTCCAGATCGTGCGGGTTGACCAGCAGCGCCTGCTTCATTTCATCGGCGGCGCCGGCCAGCAGGGACAGCACCAGCACGCCGGGATCTTCCGGGTCCTGCGAGGCAACGTATTCCTTGGCGACCAGGTTCATGCCATCGCGCAGCGGGGTCACCAGGCCGACAGCGGCGGCACGATAGAAGCCGGTCAGCGTGGCGTGGGTGAAGTTCTGGTTGACGTAGCGCAGCGGTGTCCAATCCGGCTCGGCATGGCCACCATTGATGTGGCCGGCGATCTGCTCCAGCTGGCTGCGCAGTTGCCGGTATTCGGTGACATCGCCGCGCGAGACCGGTGCGATCTGCAGGTACGTGAGCGAGCCGCGCTGGTCGGGATGGCGCTGCAGGTAGCGTTCGAAGCCGAGGAACCGTTCGGGCAGGCCTTTGGAATAGTCCAGGCGATCCACGCCGATGGCGAGCTGGCGGTCGCGCAGGCTGCTGCGCAGGTTCTTCACGGCCGCCTTGCTGGCTGCGGTGCTGGCCTGGCGGGCGATCAGCTCGGTGTCGATGCCGATGGGGAACGCCGCGGCTCGGAAGTGACGTCCACCGGGCGCTTCGAGCTTGCCGTTTTCCAGTACCCGGCCACCGCCGAACAGACGCAGGTAGGTCTGGAAGCGATCGGCATCGCGCTGGGTCTGGAAGCCGACCAGGTCATAGGCATACAGCGCCGAGAACAGCCGCAGATGGTCGGGCATGGCCTGCAGCAGGTCGGCCGAGGGCATCGGGATGTGCAGGAAGAAGCCGATGCGGCAGCCGATGCCGCGCTCGCGCAGCATCGCGCCGAGCGGAATCAGGTGATAGTCGTGGATCCAGACGATGTCGTCTTCGCGCAGCAGCGGCGCCAGCTTGTCGGCGAACAGTGCATTGACCCTGTGGTAGGTCTCGCGGGTGCCGCGGTCGTAGTCGACCAGGTCCAGGCGGAAGTGCAGCAGTGGCCACAGCGTGCGATTGGCGAAGCCGTTGTAGTAACCGTCCACATCGCGCTTGGCCAGGTCCATGGTGACGTACTGGATGTCACCATCGCGCTGCTCGTGCAGCGCGCCACTGGCCTCGCGCACGCTCTTGCCACTCCAGCCGAACCACAATCCGCCGCGTTCCTTCAGCGCCGCCAGCAGGCCCACGGCGAGGCCACCGGCACGGTTCTCGCCGGGCACAGCCACGCGGTTGGATACGATGACAAGACGGCTCATGAAGCCTCCTGCCAGGACCGCGACAGGCGCRTCGCCGCAGTGATCAGGCCGACATGCGAGTAGGTCTGCGGGAAGTTGCCCCAGGCTTCACCACCGTCGAAGGCAAGGTCCTCCGACAACAGGCCCAGATGGTTGCGTTGCTGCAACAGTGATTCGAACATGTCGCGCGCCTCATCCATGCGGCCGATTGCAGCGAGCGCATCGATGTACCAGAACGTGCAGATGGTAAAGCTGGTTTCCGGTTCGCCGAAATCATCCGGCGCGATGTAACGGTACAGCGCGTTGCCGTGCTTGAGGTCGCGGCCGATGGCCTCGACGGTGGCGACGAAGCGTGCGTCGTTGGCGTCGATGAAGCCGATGTCGGCCAGCAGCAGCAACGAGGCATCAAGGCGATGGCCATCGAAGGTATCGGTGAAGTGGCCGAGCTCCTCGCTCCAGGCTTTTTCCATGATGCGTGCGTGGATGGTATCGGCACGCTCGCGCCAGTACTGTGCACGGTCATCACGCTTCAGGCGCACGGCGATCTTGCACAGGCGATCACACGCCGCCCAGCACATCGCGCTGGTGTAGGTATGCACTTCGGTGCGGCCGCGGAATTCCCACAGGCCGGCATCGGGCACGTCGTGCAGTGCGAACGCCTGTTCACCCAGCGGTTCGAGCCGGGCAAAGGTGTGGCTGTCACCCGGATCCTGCAGGCGACGGTCGAAGAACAGCTGGGTGGAGGCCAGCACCACGCTGCCGTATACATCGTGCTGGCGCTGCACCCAGGCCAGGTTGCCGCGCCGCACCGGGCCCATGCCGCGGTAGCCGGACAGGCTGGGCACTTCGTCCTCGTCCAGCTTGGCTTCGAAGCCGATGCCGTACAGCGGCTGCAGGGTGCCGTCGGTGGTGGCCAGGTTGAAGATGTAGCCGAGGAACTGCTCCATCGTGCGGGTGGCGCCCAGACGGTTCAACGCGCGCACCACGAAGGCGGCATCGCGCAGCCAGCAGTAGCGGTAGTCCCAGTTGCGCACGCTGCCGGGCGCTTCCGGAATCGAGGTGGTCATCGCCGCGATGATCGCGCCGCTGTCCTCGTACTGGCAGAGTTTGAGGGTGATCGCACTGCGGATCACCGCGTCCTGCCATTCCAGCGGGATGGACAGGTACCGCACCCATTCGCGCCAGTAGTCGCGGGTGCGCTGGAAGGCTTCCTGCACGTAGCCGCTGATGGAGCGGTTGAGCGATTCATCCACGCCCAGAATCAGGTGGATGGGATGGTTGAGCACGAACGGCAGGCCATCACGCACGAAGCGCACAGGAACGTCGGTGGTCAGGCGCAGCACATGCTCGGGCAGGATCCAGCGCACGTGGTTGCTGCCCCAGGTGGACTCGGGCACGCGCGCGCCCCAGTCGGTCAGAGGTCGTGCGCGGATCACGATGCGCGGGCTGCCGGACAACGGTCGCACCTGGCGAATGAGGCTGACCGGCCGGTAGAAACGGTCGTTCTGGCGCCAGCGCGGGGCGAAATCGAGGATTTCCAGCGCGCCGCCATGCGCATCGCGCAGCACGGTGCGCAGGATCGCGGTATTGGTGAGGTATTCCTGTTCGCTGCCGGCGAAGTCCTCCAGCTCGATGGCGAAGTCGCCGCCGGTCTGCTGGTTGGGGCTGAGCAGGGCACAGAAGGTCGGGTCGCCGTCGAAGGTCGGCAGGCAACTCCATACAACACGGGCGTGTTTGTCGACCAAGGCGCCGAAGCTGCCGTTGCCGACCACGCCCAGATCAAGATCGGGTTGGGTCATCACGCGGTACATCTCGGTTGCGGCCGTGGGGGCCGGGGTCAATACGCATTCTCACGCAGCCAGGCGTGCACGCTGCGTATGTCGGGCAGCGCGAACACCGCCGCGCTGGGTTCACGTTCGCCGATCAGCACGCTCCAGCCATGCAGGCCATTGGCCGCATCGAAGCCGAATTCATCGGTCAGGTCATCGCCGAGGAACACCGGCAGACGACCACGGAACGGCAGGTACTGCATCAGCCGACGTACGGCTCGGCCTTTGTTGGTAGCCACCGGGACGAATTCGACGACATGGTCGCCCGGCTGCAGGCGATAGCTGGCACGGCCGCGAACATGGCGCTCGGCGAAGGCGCGCACATCGTTGGCTGCATGCGGCGCGCCACGCCAGTGCAGGGCCAGGCCTACGCCCTTGTTCTCGACCAGCACGCCGGGGTGGCCATGGGCGAAACGCATGGCTTGTTGATGAAGCGCATGCAGCCAGTCGGCGGTGTCGTCACCATGCTCATCGCGTATCACGTGCCCGTCCTGCGCACGCAGTTCGTGGCCATGCAGGCCCGCAGCGGGAAGCTTGAGCGGCGCGAACAACTGGTCCAGCTGTTCAAGCGGGCGACCACTGACC
>NZ_JBFTNR010000026.1:0-11943 GCF_056665995.1 Stenotrophomonas sp. 05L44_2 | reverse complement strand
GGGGCTGGAGCGTGCCGCGTTCCTGCACGCCAACGACGTGGTGCGGCCGGCGCCGGTGGCCAGCGCCGATACCGAGAACACGACCCTGCCGCCGCCGTCCAGCGTGCCGATCGTGGAGCTGCTGCGCGACGGCCAGGACATCGTTGTGCAGGTGGTGAAGGATCCGATCGGGACCAAGGGCGCACGCCTGACCACCCAGATCAGCATTCCCTCGCGCTACATGGTGCTGCTGCCGCAGTCGAAGGTGGTGGGCGTGTCGGCGCGCATCGAGGACGAAGGCGAGCGCGCGCGGCTGAAAGCGCTGGTGACCGAACTGTCGGCCCAGCACGGCGGCTACGGCTACATCGTGCGCACCAAYGCCGARGGCCAGCCGGCCGARGCCATCGCCGARGACRTSGCCTACCTGTCACGGGTATGGAACGTGGTCGAGCGCCGCGGCCGCGAGGCGGCGTCGTGCAGCAACATCTATGAAGACCTGAGCCTGCCGCTGCGTTCGGTGCGCGACCTGATCCGCARGGACGTGGACAAGGTGAAGGTGGACTCGAAGGAGACCTTCGCCCAGCTGCAGGCGTTCGTGGCCAAGTACATGCCGGTGCTGGCGGAGAAGATCGAGCTGTACAGCGGTGATCGTCCGATCTTCGACATGTTCGGGGTCGAGGACGAGATCGGCCGTGCGCTGGACAAGCAGGTGCCGCTGAAATCCGGTGGCTACCTGGTGATCGACCAGACCGAGGCGATGACCACCATCGACGTCAACACCGGCTCGTTCCTCGGCCAGCGCAACCTGGAAGAGACGGTGTTCCGCACCAACCTGGAGGCCGCGCAGGCGGTGGCCAGGCAGCTGCGCCTGCGCAACCTGGGCGGSATCATCATCATCGACTTCATCGACATGGATGACGCCGAGCATCGCCGCCAGGTGCTGCGCACGCTGGAAAAGGCGCTGGCCCGTGACCATGCCAAGACCACGGTGTACGACTTCTCGCCGCTGGGCCTGGTGGAGATGACACGCAAGCGCACGGTGGAAAGCCTGGAGCGCCAGCTGTCGGAAACCTGCCCGCAGTGCAGTGGCCGCGGCACCATCAAGACCACCGAAACGGTGACCTACGAGATCTTCCGCGAGATCACCCGCGCGGTGCGCCAGTTCGATGCCGCGCGCCTGCTGGTGATCGCGTCCAGCAAGGTGGTGGCGCGGATCACCGATGAGGAATCCACGGCCGTGGCCGAGCTGGAAGAGTTCCTCGGCAAGAGCATCCGCTTCCAGGCGGACGAGCAGTACCTGCAGGAGCAGTTCGATGTTGTTCTGCTCTGATCCAGGCCGACTGTCTGCCTTCGGTGGCCGATGAGCGCGCCGCCGCGCCTGCGACTGCGAAGGATCCGCCGTCATTTCATCGCCGCATGCGCGGTTGGCCTGGTCGGGCTTGCCCTGCTGGTCGGCACCCTCAGCCAGCTGTTGCCGCTGGCTGAGCGCCATCCGGACCGGATCGCGGCCTGGCTGAGCACGCGCGCCGGGCAACCGGTGCGCTTCGAACGCCTGGACACCGCCTGGACCCGACGTGGTCCACTGCTGCAGTTGAAGGGCCTGCGCATCGGCGCGGGCCAGGGCCTGGCCATCGGCGATGCCGAGGTGCTGGTGTCGATGTACAGCGGCCTGTTGCCGGGCCGCTCGCTGACCGAACTGCGCCTGCGCGGCCTGGCGCTGGACCTGCAGCAGGCGGCCGATGGCCGCTGGTCGGTGCGCGGCCTGCCGCAGTCCCGCGCTGGCGGCGATCCGCTGGATGCGTTGCGCCGGCTGGGCGAACTGCAGGTGATTGGTGGCCGCCTCGGCGTGCATGCGCCAGCACTGGGTGTCGACGCCACCCTGCCACGTATCGACCTGCGCCTCCGCGTGGATGGCGACCGCCTGCGGGTGGGCGTGCGTGCCTGGGCACAGACCGACGCCTTGCCGCTGACGGCGGTGCTGGACCTGGATCGCCAGCGCGGCAACGGCGAGGCCTGGGTAGGCGCCGATCCGATCGATTTCCGTTCCTGGGCGCCGTTGCTGGCGGCCGGCGGCATGCGCCTGCGCGAGGGCAAGGGCGAGCTCAACCTGTGGCTGACCCTGCGTGATTTCGCCCCGGTGGCGCTGACCACCGATTCGGACCTGCGTGATCTGCGTGTCGAAGGCGCGCCGATGCCTGGCGTGGCGCGCCCGGAGATTCAATTGCAACGGCTGCAGGCGCGCCTGCGTTGGCAGCGGACGGCAGAAGGCTGGGCGCTGCAGGTGCCGCGCCTCCGCCTGCAGGCCGATGGCAGCCAGCAGCAGCTGGACGGGCTGCAACTGCGGGTGGGCAAGCAGATGCAGGTGCAGGCCGCAGCAGCGCAGGCGGGTACCGCGTTGCGCGCGCTGGCGCTCAGCGACCGCCTGGACGCGGGCCTGCGGCATTGGCTGTACCTGGCCAAGCCGCAGCTGGACGTGGCGCAGCTGCAGTTGCGCGGCCAGCAGGATGGCCCGTTGTGGGTGCAGGGCGAACTGCAGTCGCTGGGCTTTGCCAGTGTTGGCAACTCGCCGGGCCTGCGCGGCCTGGGCGGCCGCTTCGAGGGCGATGCCAACGGCTTCAGCCTGCAGCTGCAGCCCCAGCGCCAGCTGCAGTTCGATTGGCCAACCGGTTTCGGCGTGCGTCACGACCTGCACCTGGCCGGGCAGATCGTCGGTTGGCGCGACGAGGCCGGTGGCTGGCGCATCGGCACCCCGGCGATGCGTGTGGAAGGCACCGACTACGCTGCCGACGTGCGCGGTGGTCTCTGGTTCCAGGGCGATGGCACCCGGCCGTGGATGCAGCTGGCGGCCAAGCTGGACGACGTACCGATGACCGCGGCCAAGCGTTTCTGGATCCATTCCAGAATGAGCAAGGGCGCCACCGACTGGCTGGACATGGCTTTGGCCGGCGGCCAGGTGCGCAACGGCATCGGCCTGGTCAGTGGTGACCTGGACGACTGGCCTTTCGACAACAACGATGGCCGCTTCGAGGCCACCGGCCACATCAGCAACGGTGACATCCGCTTCCAGCACGATTGGCCGTTGATGGGCCAGGTCGATGCCGATGTCGCCTTCATCGGCCCTGGCTTCCACATGCAGGGGAGCGGCGATCTGGCCGGCGTGGCAGTACAGACATTCGAAGCCGGCATCCAGGATTTCGGCCAGCAGCCACTGTACGTGCGCGCCGACAGCCAGGGCGACGCCGGCAAGTTGCTGGCGATGCTGCGGCAGAGCCCGCTGCACAAGGAATACGGCGACACCCTGGACAACCTCGCGGCAAGCGGGCCGGCCAACGTGCATTTCGACCTGTTGCAGCCCCTGCATCATGACCAGGGCGGCGGCCACCTGCAGGGCACGGTGGACCTGGCCGGGCTGAAGCTGGTCGACAAGCGCTTCCAGCTGGAATTCGACAACATGCGCGGGCAGGCCCGCTACAGCAACGCCGGCTTCGCCGCCGAGGAACTGGCCGTGCGCCACCTAGGCCAGGACGGCCGGCTGAGCCTGCGCGCCGGTGGATTCGTGCGTGACCCCAAGCTGGCCTTCGAATCGGAACTGGCCGCCACGCTCGATGCGGGCGTGCTGATCGACCGCGCACCGGAAATGGCCTGGCTGAAGCCCTACATCAACGGTACCTCGCCGTGGACCATCGCGGTGAACCTGCCGAAGGTCGCGCCGGGTGCACCAGCGCCGCCCAGCGAGCTGCGCCTGCGCTCGGATCTGCTGGGCACCCGCCTGGATCTGCCGGCACCGCTGCAGAAGCCGGCCAACGAATCGCTGCCGACCACCGTGGCCGCACAGCTGCCGATGGGCGCCGGCCGCATCGACGTGGCGTTCGGCCAGCGTCTGGCGCTGGCCGCGCGCAGCCACAACAACCAGACCGGCGTTCAGGTCACCCTGGGCAGCGACCACGTTGACCGCGAACCACCGCCCAGCGGGCTGACCATCAATGGCCGCAGCCCGACCCTGGATGCGCTGGAATGGATCGGCCTGGCCCGTGGCGCCGGTGGCGATGGCGACCCGATGCCGCTGCGCGCCGTGGACGTGCAGGTCGGCCAGCTGATGCTGATCGGCGGCGTGTTCGAGCAGACCCGCCTGCAGCTGCATCCTGGCCCGCAGGCGCTGGACGTGCGCCTTGATGGCCCCTCGCTGGCCGGCAAGTTGAATGTGCCCAACGCCGATGGCGGCACCATCAGCGGCCAGCTCGAGCGCGTGTACTGGCAATCGCTGCCGACCCTTCCCGGAGCCACGGCGGCACCGGCGCGGGTGCAGGCCGGTGCCGACGACATGGACCCGGCCAAGCTGCCGCCGTTCGCATTGGACATCGCCGACCTGAAGTTCGGCAAGGTCGTGCTGGGCCAGGCCGTGCTGCGTACGCGGCCGATCGCCAATGGCCTGAGCGTGGAACAACTGCAGTTCCGCGCCCCCAGCCAGGAGATCGACATCCGTGGCCGTTGGCTTGGCAAGGGTGGCGGTTCGCGAACCGCGCTTGATGCGCAGGTGCGCAGTGAAGACCTGGGCGGGTTGCTGCAGAACCTCGACTACGGCGGCCAGCTGCGCGGCGGCTCCGGCCACGCCCAGCTGCAGGCCTCATGGCCCGGCGGTCCGTCGGACTTCCAGCTTGGCAACCTGCAGGGCCAGCTCGATGTGAATGCCCGCAATGGCCAGCTGCTGGAGCTGGAGCCGGGTGCCGGCCGCGTGCTGGGCCTGCTCAGCGTCGCCCAGCTGCCGCGGCGGCTGATGTTCGACTTCCGCGACTTCTTCTCCAAGGGCTTTGCGTTCAACCAGGTCGAGGGCAGCGTGCAGTTCGGCGAGGGCATGGCCCGTACCGACAAGGTGTTGATCGAAGGGCCGGCAGCGAACATCACCATCCGTGGCCAGGCCGACCTGCGGAAACAGCAGTTCGACCAGACCATCGACGTCAACCCGCGCGCCGGCAACCTGCTGACCGTGGTCGGCGCGGTGGCCGGCGGCCCGGTGGGCGCAGCGCTGGGAGCAGCCACCAATGCGGTATTGTCCAAGCCATTGGGCGAGATCGGTGCCCGCACCTACAAGGTGACCGGCCCCTGGAAGGAGCCCAAGGTGGAGGTGATCGAGCGCAGCCGCGAACGTGCGCCAGTACCCGCACCGCCGCCGCGCCTGCCGCCGTTGCCGGCCGTGCCGCCGACCGTCACCGAACCACCGCCACCGCGCTGAGCGCGGCCCCCGTTTCCCCAGGGCGGCCTTGCCTGACCGCCTTCACACCCCCAGATCGAGACCATGACTGACAACGCCCTGACGCTTGCCCAAGATCGCCTGTTGCGCCCCGGTGGCCTGGATACCGCTGGCCTGGAGCGCACCTTCGGCCAACTGCTCGGCCCCGGTGTCGACTTCGGCGACCTGTACTTCCAGCATGCCCGGCGCGAAAGCTGGAGCGTGGAAGATGGCATCGTCAAGGACGGCGCCCATTCCATCGAGCAGGGCGTGGGCGTGCGCGCGATTGCCGGCGAGAAGACCGGCTTTGCCTATTCCGATGACATCCATGCCGGTGCATTGCTGACCGCAGCGCAGTCGGCACGTGCGATMTCGCGCGAAGGCGGCGCACAGACCGGACGCTCGCTGCTGCGCGGCGATGCGCGCGTGCTGTATCCGGCGCTGGACCCGATCGACGGCATCGGCAACGAAGCCAAGGTCGAGGTGCTCAAGCGCCTGGACGGCTACCTGCGCGCGGCCGACCCGCGCGTGAAGCAGGTGATGGTCAGCCTGTCCGGTGGCGTCGATACCGTGCTGGTTGCCCGCACCGATGGTGTGCTGGGCGCCGACGTGCGCCCGCTGGTGCGG
Source organism: Stenotrophomonas sp. 05L44_2 (assembly GCF_056665995.1). Lineage (NCBI taxonomy): Bacteria > Pseudomonadati > Pseudomonadota > Gammaproteobacteria > Lysobacterales > Lysobacteraceae > Stenotrophomonas > Stenotrophomonas sp. 05L44_2. Next base: position 6,110 of record NZ_JBFTNR010000026.1, on the reverse strand, counting down.
TTGAACGTGCAGGTGATCGTCGAGCAGAACGGCCGCCGTGAGTCGGGTTATGCCGGCGGCGGCGGTCGCTATGGCTATGAAGCGCTGTTTGCCGATGGCCGCCCGGAAGCCTTTGCGCGCGAGGCGCTGCGGCAGGCCCTGGTGAACCTGGAAGCGGTGCCGGCGCCGGCCGGGGTGATGCCGGTGGTGCTGGGCCCGGGCTGGCCGGGCGTRCTGCTGCACGAGGCGGTCGGCCAYGGCCTGGARGGYGACTTCAACCGCAAGGGCACCAGYGTCTAYGCCGGCMGSATCGGCGAGCGCGTGGCKGCCCCGGGCGTGACCATCGTCGACGACGGCACCCTGGACGGACGCCGYGGTTCRCTCAACATCGACGACGAAGGCCACCCGACCCAGTGCACCACGCTGATCGAGGACGGCATCCTGGTCGGCTACATGCAGGACAGCCTCAACGCGCGGCTGATGGGCGTGGCGCCGACCGGCAACGGCCGTCGCGAATCGTTCGCGCACATGACCATGCCGCGCATGACCAACACCTACATGCGCGCCGGCCAGCATGACCCGCAGGAAATGATCCGTTCGGTGAAGAAGGGCCTGTACGCGGTCAATTTCGGCGGCGGCCAGGTCGACATCACCAGCGGCAAGTACGTGTTCTCGGCCACCGAGGCCTACCTKATCGAGGACGGCCGGATCACCGCGCCAGTGAAGGGCGCGACCCTGATCGGCAATGGCCCGGAAACCATGCAGAAGGTGCGCATGGTCGGCAACGACCTGGCCCTGGATGAGGGCGTGGGCATCTGTGGCAAGGACGGGCAGAGTGTGCCGGTCGGTGTCGGCCAGCCGTCGCTGCTGATCGAGGGCATCACCGTCGGCGGTACCCAGGCCTGAGCACGGCGATGGCCACAGCCACCGCCATGCCCGACGGGGACTCAGTCCTCGTCGGCGTCGTCGACCGGTTCGTCTGCCTCGACGTCCTCACCGGACGCCTTCAGGCCGAGCGCGGCCGGCAGCATCAGCGCGCGCAGCACCTGGAAGATCTCGCGGTAGGCGCGCGGCGGCTTGTTCTTGGCCTTTTCGGCCTGGGCGTTGCGCACCAGCGTGCGCAGCTGCTGGCGGTCGGCCTGCGGATGGTCATCCAGCAGCGCGGCCAGCGCCTTGTCGCCTTCATTCATGAGGCGTTCGCGCCAGTCTTCGACACGGTGCATCATCGCCACTTCGCGGCGCCCGGTTTCGCTGTTGGCATCCAGCGCATCGCGGATCGCGTCCAGCGCGGCATCGTCCTCGCGGCGCATGTGCTTGGCCAGGAACGCCAGCTGCCGCTTGTGCGCGATATGGGCGGTGATGCGCTTGCACTCGGCAATGTGTGGCAGCAGGTCCTCCGGGATCGGCAGGCGCGCCAGCTGGGCCGGGGTCAGCGACACCAGCTTCTCGCCCAGGGCCAGGACGTCGAGCGCATCGCGCCGGTTCTGGCTGCGGCTCTTGTCGTGGAATTCACCGGTTTCTTCGTCGCGTCCGCGCATCGTCCATACCTGATTTCAAAAAAAGTCGCCCGGCGTGATGCCGGGCCCAACCCGCACAGGATAAAGCATTGAACGTGATCGCCCCTGAAGTCGCCGTCGGCGACGACAGCCCGGCCCGGCTGGAACGGCTGGCCGACATCTCCCAGCAGCTGCTGCAGCGTGCCCGCGCGCTGGGTGCCAGCCAGGCCGAGGTCAGCTGCAGCGAAGACCGTGGGTTGGAGGTCAATGTCCGTCTCGGCGAGGTCGAGACCGTGCAGTCCACCCGTGACCGCGGCATTGCCGTGACCGTCTACTTCGGCCAGCGCAAGGGCAGTGCCAGCACCGCCGACCTGCATGAGGCCAGCCTGCTGGCCACCGTCGAGCAGGCCTGCGCGATCGCCCGCCATACCGAGGACGATCCGGCCGCCGGCCTGGCGGAGGCCGAGCTGATGGCCCGCGACTTCCCCGAACTGGATGGCTGGCACCCCTGGGAGCTGCAGGCCGACGAGGCGGTGGACCTGGCGCTGGCCTGCGAGGCGGCGGGCCGCCAAGCCGATGCGCAGATCCGCAATTCCGATGGCGCCTCGGTATCGAGCATGCAGAGCGTGTCGGTCTACGCCAATTCGCATGGGTTCATCGGCCGCGAGCGCGGAACCCATCATTCGATCGGCTGTGCGCTGATCGCCGGCACCGGCGATGGCATGCAGCGCGACGGCTGGTACACCGGCGCACTGGCCCGCGAGGATCTGGAAGATCCGGCCAGCGTCGGTCGCCGCGCCGCAGAGCGCACGATCGCCCGCCTGCAGCCGCGTTCGCTGCCGACCGGCAGCATGCCGGTGCTGTACGCGCCGGAAGTGGCGCGCAGCCTGGTGGGTCACCTGCTGTCGGCAGTCTCCGGCGGCGCGCTGTACCGCCAGGCGAGCTTCCTGCTGGACAGCGTCGACCAGCAGCTGTTCCCCGACTGGATGCAGATCGAGGAGCTGCCGCACCTGCGCCGTGGCTTGCGCTCGGCCGCCTTCGACGGCGACGGCGTGGCCACCCGTGCCTCGGCCCTGGTGCGTGACGGCGTGCTGCAGCGTTACGTGCTGGGCAGCTATTCGGCGCGCAAGCTGGGCCTGCAGACCACCGCCAATGCCGGCGGCGTGCACAACCTGCAGCTGGCGGCCAATGCCGGTTCGCTGCAGGACATCGCCGCGCAGATGGGCAACGGCCTGCTGGTGACCGAGCTGATGGGGCAGGGGGTGAACGGGGTGACCGGCGACTACTCGCGCGGCGCCGGCGGCTTCCGCGTGGAGAACGGCCAGATCCAGTATCCGGTGGATGGCATCACCATCGCCGGCAACCTGCGGGACATGTTCATGGCCATCGAGGCGGTCGGCAGCGATGTCGATCCGCGCTCGCATATCCGCACCGGCTCGATCCTGGTGGGACGGATGACGATCGCCGGCAATGATTGATGCCATTGATGGCGTAAGCTAGGCCCGCCTGACGCGACCGGCTTGCCGCCGGTCGGTCAAGACCACCCAATAAAAAAGGAGTTTTGTCGTGAGCGAATTCGAGAACGTCCCGGCGGCGAGCAGCGTACCCGCTGACCAGCGCACCATGGCCCTGGTGGCGCACCTGCTGGGCATCTTCACCGGTTTCATTGGTGCCCTGGTCATCTGGCTGATCAACAAGGATGACGCCAGCAAGGCCTTCGTCACCGACCAGGCCAAGGAAGCGCTGAACTTCCAGATCACCGTCGCCATCGCGATGTTCGTCTGCATCATCCTGACCTTCGTGGTCATCGGTGTGTTCCTGGCGCCGATCGTCGGCCTGCTCAGCCTGGTCTTCAGCATCATCGCTGCGGTGAAGGCGAACAATGGTGAAGCCTACCGTTACCCGTTCGCACTGCGCCTGATCAAGTAAGCGGCAACGATCAACGACGCAAAAAGAAACGCCCGGCAATGCCGGGCGTTTCCGTGTATGGCGCGTAGGGTAGCGCCGGGCCATGCCCGGCGAACGCGCAGCGCGGCAGATCCATGCCTGCAGTCAGTGATCGCGTTCCACGGCCAGCGTGGCCAGCGCGCGCAGCGCATCGGCTTCTTCGTGATAGCCCGCCAGTGCCTGCCGCATGCGCGCGGAAAGTTCGCGCAGCTGCGCCTTGGCACCGTCCATGCCCAGCAGGGCAGGGAAGGTGCTCTTGTCCTGGGCCTGGTCCTTGCCGGCGGTCTTGCCCAGCTGTTCGGAGCTGGCTTCGACATCGAGGATGTCATCGCGGACCTGGAAGGCCAGGCCGAGCGCATCGGCGAAACCGTCGAGCTGGGCCAGCACGGGTTCGGGTGCATCACCGCACAACGCGCCCATGCGCACCGCAGCACGGATCAGCGCACCGGTCTTCAGCGCATGCATGCGGGTGAGGGCTGCCAGCGACTGCTGCTGGCCGGTGGCATCGATGTCCAGCGCCTGGCCGCCGCACATGCCGGCCGCGCCGGAGGCATGGGCCAAGGTCTGCAGGCACGCCACGCGCAATGCCGCCGGCAGCGGTGCATCGGCCAGCAGGCCGAACGCACGGGTCTGCAGGGCGTCGCCGGCGAGGATCGCGGTGGCTTCGTCGAAGGCGATGTGGGTGGTGGGCTTGCCACGGCGCAGGGCATCGTCGTCCATCGCCGGCAGGTCGTCGTGCACCAGCGARTAGGCGTGRATCAGTTCCACCGCCATCGCCGCGGCATCAAGCCTGTCCAGGGGCGCGCCGAACACCTGGCCGGCGGCATAGACCAGCAAGGGGCGCATGCGCTTGCCGCCACCGAGCACGGAATGGCGCATCGCCTGGTGCAGGCGTTGCGGGGCTTCGGCCGGTGAGGGCAGAGCGGCGTCGAGCTGGCTTTCGATACGGTCGCGCCAGCGCGCGAACAACGCCTCAGCCGTCATGGCTGGGCGGATCGAAGGGTTCGGCGGTTTCGGGCTGGGCCGGATCGCTGAGCAGGCGCACGCGCAGTTCGGCCTGCTCCAGCGCCTGCTGGCACTGGCGGTACAGACCAACACCACGTTCGTAAGCACTGAGCGAGGCTTCCAGGCTCAGCTCGCCGGTTTCCATCTGCTCCACCAGCTGTTCCAGCGATTCAAGCGACTGCTCGAACTGGGCGACCGGGGAGGCGTTTTCGGGGGACTTCTTGGCCATGCGACAAGTGTGGACGGCGCGCGCGCAAGGGTCAATTCACCAGCCGCCCGGATGCCACTGCAACTGCGCATTGCGTGCCTGCAGCCAGGCCTGCAGCGGTGCGGCAATGACTACATCGGCGGCCGCCAGCAGCTGCCCCTGGTCGAACAGCAGGGGCAGCTGTGCGCGTCGCCAGGGCGCCAGGTGCTCGCGCTGCAGGCAATCCTTCAACGCGGATGAATGCGTACGGCCGGCCAGCACGATGCGCTCGCCGCCCTGGCGGGCACGCAGGTCCAGCGGTTGTTCGAAGCGGTCCGTGCCGAGCAGGCGCAGCTGGCCGCCGTCGGGCAGCTGCAGCGGCGCGCGGCCGTCCCATGCCGCGTGCCAGTCCTTCGGCAGGACCGGCAGCGCTGCCGGCAGCAGGTAGGCGTGCTGGCGCCACTGGCGGATGGCGTGCTGCTGCCAACGCACCTGCGACTGCCGATCGGCGCCTGCGGCCATCAATTCGTTCTGTACTTGCCGCAGCACATGCGCCGGCAACGGGGCTGCGCCATGGCGGCGCACCCACGCACGCAGCACGCGCGCAGCACGCTCCGGTGCAACCTGGCGCAGCAGCTCCAGCGACAGCACCCGGGGTGCCACTTCCAGGTGAGCGAGCAGTTCGGCGTCTTCTTCATCGAGCAATGCACGGGTCTGCGCGCAATGCGCGGCGCTGCCGGCCAATGCGGCAGTGGCATGCGGCCAGCGCTGGCGCAGCAGTGGCAGTACCCGCAGGCGCAGGAAATTGCGGTCGGCGTGGTCTTCGCCATTGCTGGGATCTTCGATCCACTGCAGGCCGTGTGTCGTCGCGTAAGCCTGCAGCGCGCTGCGCGGCACATCGAGCAGTGGCCGCCACAGCCGATGGCCATCGAGGCGGCTGTCAGCGGTCATCGCCGCCAGCCCATCGATGCCCGAACCGCGCAACGCACGCAGCAGGAAGGTCTCGGCCTGGTCGTCCTGGTGCTGGGCCAGCGCCAGGGTTTCCCCGGCCTGCAGCTCGGCGCTGAATGCAGCGCGACGTGCCAGCCGGGCGGCCCCTTCGATGCCATGGCCGTCATCACGGCTGACCTGCACGTGGTGCACGGCCAGTTCGATGCCCAGCACCGCGCATTGCTGCTGGCAGTGCTGCACCCAGTCATCGGCCGCCGGTTGCAGGCCATGGTGTACGTGCGTCGCACGCAGCGGCGTGCCGGCGGCCTGTGCCGATCGCCACAGCCAGTGCAGCAGCACGGTGGAATCCAGGCCGCCGCTGTAGCCGACCAGCAGCGGTGCATCAAGCGGAACGAGGGCGGGGAAGGCAGTCACGGCGGCAAGTATAGGGTGGGTGGGTGAGTCGGCAGGGCTGCGCCCTGCACCCGCCGAAGCGGTAGTGCCGGCCGCTGGCCGGCAACCTGAGCAGCAACAGCAACAGCAACAGCAACAGCCGAAGCAAAAGC
>NZ_JBFTNR010000025.1:0-14515 GCF_056665995.1 Stenotrophomonas sp. 05L44_2 | reverse complement strand
CCACTGCATTGGCCGATCTGCCCGACAGCGACGGCCTGAACCTGCGCCAGGCACTGGTGCAGGAACGCAACGCGCTGGATGCGTTGGGCGCTGGCCCGCGCGTGCTGTCACTGCAACGCCTGGACGCGCTGGGCAAGGCCCTGCAGGGCCTGCCTTCGCAGATCGCGCAGACGCCGGCCAACAACACCGCAAAACCGTGGTGGCAGGCCGCGCTGGCGCCCTTCGTGGATATCACCCCGAGCCGCCTGAACGGCCCGCTGACGTCGGCCGAGCGCGCCACCATCGATACGGCGCTGCAGCTGGAACTGACCCTGGCCCGCGCAGCGATCGAGCGCGGCGACGGCAAAGGCCGCGATGCCGCGCTGAACAGAATCGATCACTGGGCGCAGCGGCGCTGGCCGGATTCACCGGACCTGCGCGCGCAACGTGCTGAACTCCATGCCCTGCGCTCGCTGCCATTGCAGGCCGATGACACCGTGCTTGGCAGCACCCTGCAACAACTGCGTACCCAGACCGACCGGAGGTAAGCCCGTATGAAACCCCTGCAATCACTGGTCGTGCTGTTGCTGGCCGTGGCCATTGGCGTAGTTGCCGCGCAATGGCTCGGCACCGATGACCTGAACCGCTACGGCGAAGTGACCCTGCGCTATGGCGGCTACGACTACCACAGCAACCTGCCGAAGGTAGCGCTGCTGTCGGTGATCGGCGTGCTGGTGCTGTGGCTGCTGTGGAGCCTGATCGCCGCACCGTTCCGTGCCTGGGGCCGCTACCGCCGCAAGCAGGGCCGGGTGCGCCTGATCGATGGTCTGCTGGCCTATGAGCATGGCCAGTGGCAGCGCGCCGAGAAGCTGCTGGATGGCGCCGCCAAGGATCCGGAAGTGAGCGGGGTTGCCCTGGCCAATGCCGTGCGCAGCGCGCAGGTGCGGGCCGATGCACCCGCTGCAGAGGCGCTGCTGCAGCGCCTGGGCGAAAGCGATGCGACCTTGCAGGCACTGCTGCGTGCCGAGCAGCTGTTGGCCAACGATCTGCCGGTGGATGCGATCAACGCATTGGATGTGGCGGCGATCCAGCCGCTGCCGCCGCGTGGTCTGTGGCTGCGTACCGAAGCGCTGGCACGTGCTGGCCGCGCGCACGAGGCTTACGGCCAGCTGGGCGCGCTGCGCCAGACCAAGGTGCTGCCGGCCGAGGCCAGCAGCGAGCTGGAAGCACGCCTGGCCGCGCAGGCACTGCTGGAAGCGGGCGACGTCAACGCCCTGGCTGCGCAGTGGGAAGCCACGCCGAAGGCGCTGCGACCGACCCCGGACGTGGTTGCCGCCTACGCCACCCGTGCAGTTGCACTGGACTGGGACGAACCGGCACTGCTGGCGCTTGAGCAGGCGCTGGACCACCGCTGGGATGACGAACTGGTGGCCGTGTATGGCCGTCTGCCGGCCGAACGTCTGGCCACGCGCCAGGCCAACCTGCAGCGCTGGCGCAACGTGCATGACGACTCGGCGGCCCTGCGCCTGGCCCAGGGCCGCATCGCGCTGGCGCAGCAACAGTGGGACGCGGCCGATGCGTTCCTGCATGAAGCCATCGCCGCGGGTGCCGGTGCCCCTGCATGGGAAGCGCTGGGCGAAGCCTTCGCGCAACGTGGCGAACACGTGCTGGCCGCGCAGTGCCTGGCCAACGCGCTGCGCCTGCAGCGTGGCGAAGACAGCGTGGCGCTGGTGCGTGCACCGGCAGCGGTGGTTGACCCGCCGCTGCATGCGACCGTCGAGGAGCAGTCGATTGCACCGCTGCCGCCGGTGTACGACGCCAATGAAGAGCGCGACGCGTTTGGCAACCCGCGGATGCCGTGACCCGCTTCGGTAGTCGCCAACCTTGGTTGGCGTGTGAGCCCGCCGGGATAACAAAAACGCCGCCCATCGGGCGGCGTTTTCAATTCCAACGTTGCCGGCCAGCGGCCGGCACTACCGTGGCGTTCAACGTTCGACGATCGCCACCACGCCCATGCCGCCGGCGGTGCAGATCGACACCAGCGCACGGCCACCGCCGCGCTCGGCCAGCTGCTTGGCCGCCGTGGCGATCACGCGTGCACCGGTGGCGGCGAACGGGTGGCCGGTGGCCAGCGACGAACCCAGCAGGTTGATCTTGTCCGGGTCGATGCGGCCCATCGGCGCATCCAGGCCGAGGCGGTTGCGGCAGTAATCCTCGCTCTCCCACGCACGCAGGGTGCACAGCACCTGTGCGGCGAAGGCTTCGTGGATCTCGTAGATGTCGAAGTCCTGCAGGGTCAGGCCGTTGCGCTTGAGCATCTCCGGCACGGCCACGGTCGGCGCCATCAACAGGCCTTCGCCGTGCACGAAATCGACGGCCGACACGTGTGCGTCGCGCAGGTAGGCCTGCGGCTCGTGGCCATGTGCGCGTGCCCATTCTTCGCTGGCCAGCAGCACGGCGGCGGCGCCATCGGTCAGCGGGGTGGAATTGGCTGCGGTCAGGGTGCCACGGCCGGATACCTTGTCGAAGGCCGGCTTCAGCGTGGCCAGCTTCTCCAGCGAGGTGTCGGCACGCAGGATGTTGTCGCGCTCGACGCCGCGGAACGGTGCGATCAGGTCGTTGAAGAAGCCGCGCTCATAGGCTGCGGCCAGCTTCTTGTGCGAAGACACCGCCCACTCGTCCTGCGAGTCGCGCGAGATGTTCCACTCCTTGGCCATGTCCTCGCAGTGGTCGCCCATGCTCTTGCCGGTACGCGGCTCGGCCACGCCCGGAAACTCCGGCTTGAGCTCGGCGAACTTGAAGCCGGAGGTCAGTGCGCGGATCTTGTCGCCGGTGCTCTTGGCACGGTTGGCAGCCAGCAGGCGCGCRCGCAGCTTCTTGCCRTACACGATCGGCACGTCGGASGTGGTGTCCGAACCRCCRCCGATGCCSGAYTCGATCTGSCCCAGSGCGATCTTGTTGGCAACGGTGATGATGCTGTCCAGCGAGGTGCCGCAGGCGCGCTGCAGGGTGATGCCGGGGGTCAACGGCGACAGGCCCGAGGACAGCGTGGCTTCGCGACCCAGGTTCCAGTCGCTGGAGTGCTTGATGACCGCACCCATCGCCACTTCGCCCAGCTGCTGGCCGTGCAGGCCGAAGCGCTCGACCAGCGCTCCCAGCGTACGCACCGACATGCCGAGGTTGCCGACATCCGAATACGCGGTGTTCTGCCGGCAGAACGGAATGCGGACGCCACCGAGGATGGCGACGGGACGAGCGTTGGGCATGGAGATACCTGGCATGGATGAGGGTGTCTGCAACATGGCCTGCACGACAGAGCAGGCATAATGGGGCCAAGTGTAGCTGCCGCCCTGTGATGGGCCAACCGTGGAACCATGAGCAAACCCGACCCTGCGATGAATGCCCTTGGCGTGCTGGCCCTGGAACTGGCCGGCGGCGAAATCCCCCGCCAGGCGGTGCTCAGCGCTGAACAGGCCGGTGAACTGGCCGAACGCGTCGGCCGCGACCTGTCCAAGCTGGTGCCACAGGTGGCCGAGCTGGACCTGGTGTTCGCCGCCGCCCATTTCGATCCGGCCGAAGTGCTTCGCCCCGGCTGGCCGATCCATCGCCGCCTGGAAGAACTGCAGATGCGCGCGCCCGGTAGCAACCAGGGCCCGCGCGTGCTGGCCTTCGGCGCCGATGCCAGCGGTGATGTGCCGCTGCCGTTCCAGGCCGACGCTACCTTGGTAGGCGGTGGCCTGCGGGTGGTGCCGTTCCTGCTGACCGGTACCGACGTGGCCACCACGACAGCCGTGGCCGATGCCCTGGAAGAGGTGCTGCTGGCCAATGGCATGGCCCATGCCGATACCGCGCTGATGGCACAGAACACGTTCGGTGCACGCGTGGAGCACGCACGCTATTTCACCGTGAACGATCTGGCCGCGATGATGTCGATGCAGTACGACAACCAGGGACTGGCCGCGCTGTGGCCGCTGATTGAAACCGCGATCATGGCCCCGGGCCAGGACGAGTGGCTGAGTGACGCGCCCGAGCCGTTGCTGCGCTATACGCAGGGCGAAGCGCGCATGGCGCTGTTCGACCCGGCCGGCTGGTGCGCGCATTACAACCACGGCAAGGGCGACTGCGAGCGCCTGCAGGGCATCTACGAGCAGTTCCTGATGCGCCAGCGGCAGATGGCCGCGGTGCTGGAAGCGCACGGTGTGCCGGTGCTGTTCGTGCATTGCGAAGCCGGCCAGGACGCGCGCGAGCTGCTGGCGCGCTGACGTCCAGGTAATGCCGCCGGGCATGGCCCGGCGCTACCCACGGAATACGGTAGCGCCGGGCCATGCCCGGCGGATCAACTGAAAAACGCCGGCTTGCGCCGGCGTTTTCGTTTTCTTACGGTGCCTTGTTGATTACCGCGCACGCCAGTCGCGCACCGGCGTTGCCGGTCGGCTGGGTCTTGTAGTCGTCCGCGTCGGCGTGGACGATCAGGCCGCGGCCGATGATGTCGAAATCATCACCCTTGCCGATGTTGACGTTGCTCGACACCGGGCTGTCGATGGTGGCTACGCCCTTGTCGTCGGCCTTGATGTTGGGCATGTCGCCACCGTGGTGCGGATCGGTGGCCACGTTGCCGTGGTCCTGCTTGCCCGGATTGAAGTGGCCGCCGGCGCTCATGCCGTCCGGCGCGCTGCAGTCACCCTTCTCGTGGATGTGGAAGCCGTGCTCGCTGCCCGGCTTCAGGCCACTGATCTGGCCGGATGCGTGCACCTTGCCGTCGACCAGCTTGAAGGTGATCGAGCCCTTGGTTTCATTGCCCTGGGTCGGTGCCAGTTCGGCAGTGGCCGAGGCATCGGCTGCCGGGGCCGCTGCGGTAGCCGGTGCAGTGGCCGGGTCGGCCGGCGCTGCCGAACCTTCGGCCGGGGTGGTGGCCGGGGCTTCGGCTGCCGGTGCTGCCGGCTGCTGGTTGCAGGCGGCAAGGCCCAGTGCAGCGATGGCCGCGAACAGCGAAGTGTGGATCAGACGCATGGAAACTCTCCTTGGGAAATGCCGGTGGTGTGATCAGCGGGTTACCCGGATCACGCCGCAGGCGATGCGGACGCCGGCATTGCCGGCGGGCTGGCTGCGATAGTCGTCGGCCCTGGCATGCACGACCAGTGCACGCCCGGCGATATCCGTGGCGGCGCCTCCGCCCAGGGTAACGCCCTTCAGATGCACATCGATGTTGGCGCGGCCCTGCGCGTCGGCCTGCAGGTTGTCGATGTCACCGAGGTGGTGCTTGCCGCTGCCTGCACGACCGTGCGCGACACCGGCGGGATTGAAGTGGTTGCCGGCGCTGCTGGCGTCCACCGCGCTGCAGTCACCGCGCTCGTGGATGTGGAAGCCGGCCTGCTGCATCGGCTGCAGGCCGCCAACCAGGCCGGTCAAGTGCACGCCACCGCTTTCGGTCTTCAACACCAGACGGCCGCTGACGATGCTGGCCGAGGCTGGCGCCAGGTTGGCTTCGGCCAGCTGGGCCACGGGCGTGGTGACCACCGGCGGCGGTGTGGGCTGCGGCTTCTTCGGTGCGCTGCCACAGGCAGACAGGAGCACGGCAGCGGACAGCGGCAGAAGGGCGAAGGACAAACGCATCGAGGACTCCTTGCAGGTAACACTACGGACGGCATCGTCCATGGAGGATCAACAGTTCAGCAAGCGGGTGCGAGGATCGCGTGCAGGCACCGTTCAATGGCCGCCGCGGCGGCGACCGGCGCCCAGCTTGCGGGTAAGCGTATTGCGGCCGAGGCCCAGGCGCGCGGCGGCTTCGGCGCGACGACCGTGGGTGACCTGCAGGGCGGCCTCCAACAGGGCGTGGTCGACCCGTTCGCGCACCTGCGCGTGCAGGCCTTCAGTGCCCTCGGCCAGCTGCCGGCGTGCCCATTCGGACAGCAGCGCTTCCCATTGGCCCGGGTCACCGGCGGCCGTGCTGCTGCGCCGGCTGCGGGCACGGTTGAGCGCGGTATCAACATCAGCCACGCCAATGGTGTCGGCGGCGGCCAGTGCGGCCATGCGCCAGCACACGTTTTCCAGTTCGCGGACGTTGCCCGGCCAGTCGTGCTCGCGCAGCGCCTGCAGGGCGGCGGCGGTCAGCCGCTTGGGCGGCGTATCGAGCCTGCGCGCGGCAGCGGCCAGGAACGTGGTGGCCAGTTGCGCGATGTCCTCGCGGCGCTCGCGCAGCGGCGGCAGCTGCAGGCGCACCACGTCCAGGCGGTGCAGCAGATCGGCTCGGAATTTTCCCTGCGCGACCAGCCCTTCCAGATCCTGGTGGGTGGCGGCGACCACGCGCACGTCGACGCGGATCAGTTCGCGTCCGCCCACGCGGAAGAATTCGCCCTGGGCGAGCACGCGCAGCAGGCGCGTCTGCAACGGCAACGGCATGTCACCGATTTCATCGAGRAACAGRGTGCCGCCGTTGGCCTGCTCGAAGCGGCCGATGTGGCGCCGCTGCGCGCCGGTGAACGCACCCGCTTCATGACCAAACAGCTCGCTTTCCAGCAGCTCGGCGGGAATGGCGGCGGTGTTCAGCGCGACGAACGGATGCTGCGCACGCGGTGATTCGCGGTGCAGCGCGTTGGCCACCAGCTCCTTGCCGGTACCGGTTTCGCCGATGATCAACACCGCCAATGGCGCCTGCGCGAGGCGGCCGATGGCGCGGAACAGCGCGCGCATCGGTGGCGTATCGCCCACCAGTTGCGGCGGCTGGTCGCTGGCGGCTTCTGCCGCGGGAGTCGGCGCGGCCATGGCCGGCGCCACCGCAGGCAGCACGCGCTGGGCCAGTGCCACCGCGTCGTCCAGATCGAACGGCTTGGACAGGAACTCGTGCGCACCGCCGCGGAACGCACCGGCGGTACTGGCGACGTCGGTGTAGGCCGACATCACCACCACCGGCAGCTGCGGCAGCGCGGCCTTCAGCTTGTCCAGCAGCACCAGGCCATCGTCGCCGGGCATGCGCACGTCGGTGAACAGCAGCGCAGGCGGCGGGCTATCGGCCAGCGCCTGCAGTGCGGGAGCGGCGCTGTCGAAGTCGACCACCTGGTAGCCGGCCTCGCGCAGCGCGGTGCATAGCACGAAGCGCACGGCGCGGTCATCGTCGACCACCCAGATGCACGGCGGGGACGCGGAAGACTCAGACATCGCGCGGGGCCTCCTCGGCGGCGGCGGTGCCGTTGCCGATCGGCAGCAGCAGGGTGAATACGGTATGGCCCGGGCGCGACCGGTAGGTCAGCGTGCCGCGATGCTCGCGCGCGACCTGCTGGGCCAGCGCCAGGCCCAGGCCGGTGCCTTCGGCGCGACCGCTGACCAGGGGCAGGAACAGATGTTCGGCCAGTTCTTCGGGCACGCCACGGCCGTCGTCGGCGATTTCCAGCCGCAACGCCAGGGTGTGCAGCTGCTCGGCGATGCGCACACCGTGTTCAACGCGGGTGCGCAGGGTGATGTTGCCGGCACCGGCCTGGATGGCATTGCGCACCAGGTTCCATACCGCCTGGGTGAGGCGATCGGCGTCGCCATCGAATTCGGGGATGCTGGGGTCATAGTCGCGCTGCAGGCGCACGGCCCAGCCGGCCTCGTTCTCGGCCAGGCGCAGCACCCGCTCCAACGCGGCGTGGATGTTCAGCGCCGCATGTGGCGCGGCGGGTGCTGGTGACAGCAGCTGCTCGAGCAAGCCATTGAGCCGCTCGATCTCCGAGCCGATCAGGTCGATCAGTTCGCGTTCGCTGGCATCGCGCTGCGCCGCGCGGCGGGCCAGCAGCTGTGCGGCGCCCTTCAACCCGGCCAGCGGATTGCGCAGTTCGTGCGCCAGGCCCTTCAGCGCTGCGCTGAGCGCGCTGGGCAGGGCCTGGGTCGGGTCGAGCCCGGGGAACTCATCGACCGGATGCGCCTCCAGCAGCCAGCCGCCATCGTCGCGGCGGCTCATCCAGCCTTCGGCAAAACGCGCGGCTTCGCCCGGCAACGCCAGCGCCAGCCGGTTCAGGCGCAGGCTGTCGCGCTCGTCGCGGGCCAGGAAATGGGCCAGCGCCTCACCCTGCACTTCCAGCGCGGCCAACGGCTGGCCGAGCAGGCGCCGGCCGCTGACGCCCAGCCAGCGCGCGAAGGCCGGGTTGCAGCCGGCGATGCGGCCATCGGGCCCGGCCCAGGCCAGCGGCGTGCCGAGGGCATCGAGGGACGGCGGGGGCGTGGGGTCGGACATTGCACCAATGTAGTGCAAAACGTGGGTGTGGGGTCAGAGCCCTTTCCTCGCGGAAAGGGATCTGACCCCTTGCGCTGCGGGGTCCGGGGTCGGATCCCTTTCCGTCAGGAAAGGGCTCTGCCCCCTGCAGGTCGAGCAAGCTCGACCACTACCGGCTTTGCGGTTACAGCTTCATGTTGAGGCCGACGAAGACCGCGCGGCCCGGGGCGGGCGAGAACATCGGCCGGGCGCTGTCCCAGAAGAAGCTGTCGTACCACGCGTAGGCATACTCGCGGCCGGTCACGTTCTTCAGCTGCAGGTCCACGCTCCAGGCCGGGGTGATCTGATACTTCGCGCTGAGGTCGAGCACGGCGAAGCCGCCGAACTTGCCAGTGGCGTTGCGCTCTTCCAGGTAGTAATCGCCCTGCGCGCGCGCCTGCAGGCCCAGTTGCAGGGCATCGCTGGCCTGGTAGTCCAGGCCGAGGTTGCTGATGTGGCGCGGGGTGGCGGCCACYTCGCGTCCCTGCAGGGTCACGCCAGCGGCGCGGTCGTCGCGGGTGATCTTCGCCTCCTGGTAGGCATGCGAGGCCCACAGCGTCCACGCGTCACCCAGCTGCGCGCTGATCTGCGCATCCACGCCTCGGCGGCGGGTCTTGCCCAGCGTGACCGTGGTGCCGGTGGCCGGCATGTTGGACACTTCGTTTTCCGCGTCCTGCTGCCATACCGCCAGCCGGGCCTGGCTGCCGGCGAAGGGCTGGAATTTCAGGCCCAGCTCCATGCCGGTGTTGGTGGAGGGCTGCATCGGTGCCTGCCCCGGGGTGAGGTAGGCCGGCGCGGTGGAACCGGTCAGCACCTGGAAGGTACGGCCCCAGTTGGCGTAGACGTGGGTGTGCTCACCCAGGCTGTGGATGACACTCAGCTTGGGCTGGCCGATGCTGCCGTAGTCCTGCAGGCGGCCGTTGGCGCCATTCATCAGCCGGGTGTGGCCGCTGAAACGGTCCACGCGGTAGGCCGGCACGATCTTCCACGCTTCGACCGGCTGGTAGATGGCCTGCACGTAGGCGCCCCAGTTGTCGAAGCTGTGGCGGTCGTTGTTCTGCACGCGTGCCGGTACCTGGCTGAAATCGGTGGGCTCGGCGTAGGCGTAGCGCTCGCGACGGTAGCCATTGTCCTGCTGCTCGTAGTTCAGCCCGCCTTCCACGGTAAGCATGGGGCTGGCCTGCCAGGCGAGCGTGCCGAGCAGGCCTGCCTGGCGCTCGTCCCAGACACGACGCTGGCGCGGCAGGTTACCGCTGGGCAGGTCACTGAAGGTCACACGACGGTCGTCTTCATAGCGGTTGTAGTACAGCCGCGTGCCGAAGGTCACCACGTCGGACAGCTTCATGTCCAGGTGCGCGGCGAACTGGCGCATGTCGCGGTCATCGCCGTCATTGGCGTTGCGCAGGTCGCTGCGGCGGCGGCCCGCATGCAGCTCTTCCGCCGTCATGAAACCGGGTTCGTCGGCCTCGTGATGGTAGGCGCGCGCGGTCAGGCCGATGCGCAGCCCCTCCTCCAGCGAGCCGAAGAACCACTTGCCGCCCAACGCGTATTTCTTCGAGCTGTCGTGGTCGCGGTAGCCGTCGCTGGCCTGGGTACCGACGAAGTAGTTCTGCGCGAAGCCGTCGGCTTCGCGGCCCACCGCCAGCTGCACATCGCGGGTGTTGTAGCTGCCATAGGCCAGTCGCCCGTCGGTGTAGGTGCCGCCCTGGCGCGTGCCGAAGTTCACGTTGCCGCCGATGTTGTGCAGGCCGTAGCGCGGATCGTTGGTACCGCGCACCACTTCGATGTAGCTGATTTCCAGCGGAAACAGCATGTCGATGAAGCGCTGGTTGCCACTGTTGACGTTGCTGGGGATACCGTCGATCAGCGTCTTGATGGCATTGAGGTAGCCCTCGCCGTTGAAGGCGCGGAAGCTGACCTTGCCCGACTCTGCACCCTGCCGGGTTTCGGTCAGCTGGATGCCGGGCATCTGCCCGAGCAGTTCCCAGCTGTGCGACACGTTGCGGTTTTCGATCTGGTCCGCGCCCAGCACGTCCACCGAGGTCAGCACCTGGTGTGCGCTCAGCTGCCCCTCGCTGTGCTGGTGCACATCGACCTTGCCCAGGGTGAGCGCGGCGTCGGCGGACTGGGCGAATGCTTCAGGGGCGAACGGGGCGGCCGCGAGCGCGGCCACCAGCGTGGGAGTCTTCATCAGGGGGCGGGCGGGAGGCTGGAAATGAAACTTTATAACATTTCGATTCCGCCAGCCATCCGATGACTGCAGCTCCCTCGACCTTAGACGGGGTAGCCGGTGGCTTCCCGGGCCTTCTTCCAGGCAATTTCAAACTCGCGCGCGCTGATCTCGTCGTCTTCGTCGAAGTCCATGAACGACACCGGCTGGTCGGCCAGCACGAAGYGGTCATCGCTATGGCCGGTTTCATCGGCCCACACGACCTTGGCCCCGTAGATTTCCACCTGGCGCACGATCTTCTCGCCACGGGCTTCCATCAGCACGTTGCCCTTGCCCAGGCCCGATTCGGCCCAGTGCTTGTAGTACTTCTTCGTGTTGGATTTTGCGTTGTTCTTTGCGTATTTCATTGCATGGGTCCTGGCCGCATGCGCGACCGGAAAGTTCGGAATGGCGCCATTATCAGGCATATGGGGGTCAGATCCCTTTCCTGCGGAGGGGGATCTGCCCCCTGCTGACCTACTGCGGCAACGCCACACCCTTCGGCCACAGCAGCCACAGGTTGCCCTGCTGCTTCATGTCGCCGGYCAGCTTGCCGGCGGCATCGCCGCTGCCCCAGTACAGATCGGCACGTACCTCGCCGGCAATGGCGCCACCGGTGTCCTGCGCGGCCACCGGGCGTACCACCGGCGTGCCGTCCGGGCGCGTGGTGGACAGCCACAGCAGGCTGCCCAGCGGCACCACGGTGCGGTCCACCGCCACGCTGTAGCCGGCGGTCAGCGGCACGTTCAACGAACCGCGCGGACCTTCCGGGCTGTCCGCGCTGCGCACGAAGAACACGTAGCTGGGATTGCTGCGCAGCAGTTCCGGTACCCGCGCCGGATGTGCCTTCGCCCACGCGCGGATCGCGTCCATGGTGACGTCTTCCTTCTTCAGCTCGCCCTGCTCCACCAGCCAGCGGCCGATCGCGCGATAGGGATGGCCGTTCTGTTCGGCATAGGCCAGCCGCACCTGCTTGCCATCGGCCAGGCGCACCCGCCCCGAACCCTGGATCTGCAGCAGCTGCAGGTCCATCGGATCGGTCAGCCAGGCCAGCACGGGCGCCTTGGCCCCCTTGCTGGCGATGCTGCCGGCATCGTCGTAGGGCTTGAGCACCTTGCCCTCCACGCGACCGCGCAGGCGCTTGCCCTTCAGTTCGGGATAGACACTGTCCAACTGCACCACCACCAGATCATCGGGTGTGCCGTACACCGGCACGGTGGCGGTGTCGGTACGGGTGAGGCTGCCCGGATAGATGGGCTCGTAATAGCCGGTGATCAGGCCGTCGGCGCGATGGCCGCCGGCGCGCAGGGAATAGACATCGAGATCGCGCTGCAGGAATGCGCGGATCGCGCTGGCGTCCTTGTCGGACACGGTGCTGGCGGTCGCGCAGGGCTTGGCCCAGGTCGCATCGTTCTTCAGGCGGGTGCAGCTGCTGCGCCAAGCGGCGAAGCCGGCCTGCAGGTCGGTATCGGATACGGCCGGCAACGTGTTCCAGTCGACCTTGGCGTAGGTGGCGGCAGCGGGCTTGGCAACGGCCGGCGCTTCAGGCCGGTTGCGAGAAGCGGATCCCGCGCGGTGCGCTCGCCGGGCATGGCCCGGCGCTACCGGCTACGGGGTCTGCAGCAACAGCGAATGCAGGATGCGCGCGTCTTCGGCGTCGAGGACTTTCGGCAGGGTGTCGCTGCCACGGAAACGGCGGTGGAACGCCCGTACCGCTGCTTCGCGGTTGTCGAGCGGATAACCGAAGCGCGCCAGCGCGGCCCATGCATCGAATCCTTCCGGCGCAGCACCATCGGCAGCGCGCGGCCACACGCCGAAACCGGCTTCGGCCAACTGTTGCCACGGGAAGAAGCGGCTGGGATCTTCCTTGCGCGTCGGCGCCAGGTCGGCGTGACCGATCACCTGCCGCGGCGGAATATTCAGCCGTTCGGTGAGGTCGCGCAGCAGCACGATCAGCGATTCGATCTGCGCAGGGCTGAAGGGCGTACGACCGTCATTGTCCAGCTCGATGCCGATGGACGCGGAGTTCAGATCGGTGATGGTGCCCCAGCGCCCGGAACCGGCGTGCCAGGCGCGGCGCTCATCGGCCACCAGCTGGTAGCGATGGCCATCGGCGCCGATCAGGTAATGCGCACTGACCCGCCCGCCGCTGTTGGCGGTACGCAGCGTGTGCAGGCTCTGCTGCACCGATTTCTGCTCGGTGTGGTGGATGACGATGATGACCGGCGTGCGCGCGTTCTGGTTCGGCGACGGCACCCAGGTGGCAAGCGGGTTGCGGGTTTCCTGCGGCGTGGAGGCACAGGCGGCCAGCAGCAGGCAGGCCGAGAGCATCAGGGAAGTGCGGATCGGGTGCATGCCCCGATTGTGCGCGATAAGCCCGGACGATGCAGTAGAGCCACGCCATGCGTGGCTGGGCCACCGACCGTGCCGATCAACGGTCGGCACCCACCAGAGCGGGAGTAGTCCAGCGCAGGAGCAGTGCCAAGCAAGCTTGGCAACTACCAGAGCAGATGCAGTGCCGATCAACGGTCGGCATCCTCCAGAGCAGGAGCAATCCAGCGCAGGAGCAGTGCCAAGCAAGCTTGGCACCTACCAGAGCAGATGCAGTGCCGACCAACGGTCGGCACCCACCATGTAGATGCATCAGGCCTCGTAGGCCGATTCACCATGCGAGGTGACATCCAGGCCGGTACGCTCGGCCTCCTCGGTGACCCGCAGGCCGACCACCACCTTGACCAGCAGCAGGATGGCTGCGGTCACCACGGCCGACCACAGCACGGTGAGGCCGACGCTGACCACCTGCACCCACACCTGGTGGCCGATATCCAGATCGGCCTTGGTGCCGCCCAGCGACTGCGCGCTGAACACACCGGTGAGGATCGCACCGACGATGCCACCCACGCCATGCACACCGAACACGTCGGCGGTGTCGTCCACCTTCAGCAGGCGCTTGAGGCCGGTCACGCCCCACACGCAGACCACGCCGGCAACCAGGCCGATGACGATCGCGCCGAGCGGGCCGACGGTACCGCACGCCGGGGTGATGCCAACCAGGCCTGCCACCGCACCCGAGGCCGCGCCCAGTGCCGACGGCTTGCCCTTGCTGATCGCTTCAACCAGCGTCCAGCCCAGCACCGCTGCAGCAGTCGCCAGCACAGTGTTGAGGAAGGCCAGCGAGGCGACGGTGTCGGCGGCGGCGGCAGAACCGGCATTGAAGCCGAACCAGCCGACCCACAGCAGCATCGCGCCGATATAGGTGAACGGCACGTTGTGCGGCTTCAACGCGGTCTGCCCGTAGCCCAGCCGCTTGCCGACGAACCATGCAGCCACCAGACCGGCCACGCCGGCGTTGATGTGCACCACGGTGCCACCGGCGAAATCGATCGCGCCCAGTTCGCCCAGGTAGCCGCCGCCCCAGACGATGTGCGCCATCGGGATGTAGCTGAGGGTGAACCACAGCGCCGAGAACAGCAGCACCGCGCGGAACTTGATGCGCTCGGCGAAGGCACCGACGATCAGCGCGGTGGTGATGCCGGCGAAGGTCGACTGGAAGGCGACGAACAGGTAGTCCGGCAGTCCCTTGATCGGCGTGTTGCCCACCGACTCCGGGGCGAAGCCCTTGAGGAAGGCGAATTCGGTGAACGAGCCGAAGAACGGATTGCCGGCGCTGAACACTGCGCTGTAGCCATAGGCCACCCACAACAGCAGCACCAGCGAGAACACCACCAGGATCTGGCTGAGCACCGACAGCACGTTCTTCGAACGCACCAGGCCGCCGTAGAACAGGGCCAGGCCCGGTACCACCATCAGCAGCACCAGCAGGGTGGAGGTGAGCATCCAGGCGACGTCGCCATGGTCATAGGCGGGCGCGGCCACCGCTTCGGCAGCCGCAGGCGCAGCGGCGGTCGGGTCCTGCAAGGGCTCGACGGCCACGGCTTCGCTCTGCAGCGGCGTGACCTGGGCCTGGGCATGTGCACTGCCTGGCCAGACACCGGCGGCCAGCGCACTGAACAGAATCAGCAGGCACACCAGATGGAACCGGGCTTGCCACCCGGTGAGAAGGCGCATCTTCATGGGGGAGTCTCCGGAAGGGGGCTTAC
>NZ_JBFTNR010000024.1:0-12229 GCF_056665995.1 Stenotrophomonas sp. 05L44_2 | reverse complement strand
AAGTTGAGGTGGGCAAGCAGCAATGAGACTGCCGCCAACACGGGAACCCAGGCCATGGAGACCGAATCGGGCCAGAATCGATGCGCGAACACGATCACTGGCCAATGCACCAGATAGAGCGAATAAGAACGCTTCCCTACCCATACCATTCCCCGGGAGGACAGCAGGCGACCGACCTGGCCATGTCCATGCGCCATGATCAGCATCGCTGCACCCGCACAGGGCAGCAGTGCAGCAAAACCCGGAAAATGCGTGCCCTTGTCGAAGCCGTACATGGCTGTGACGATGGCCGCCAACCCAACCCAGGACAAAAACCCGGCAAGGCGTCGGGCGGGTGTCCATGCAACCGGCACCAATGCGATCAGGGCACCGGTCAACAACTCGAACGCCCGGAACGGCAGCAGGTAGAACGCGCCTGAGGGATTCACCGCCAGGGCCCACGCGCAGGTGAGCAGGGATGCAAGGAAGAGGACGCCCAGCAGGCCGGTAAACAGCTTGCGTCCAATCCGGGTCAGCAGCAATGCCAATAGCGGGAACAGGATGTAGAACTGCTCTTCGATGCCCAGCGACCACAGGTGCAGCAGGGGGATTTCATCGGCCGCCGGCGAGAAATAATTCAGCGTGGCGTAGAAATAGAAGTTGGCCGAGAACAGGATGGACGCGATCGCAGACTGTGCGTACTGCACGCGCTCGCTTGGGTAGAGCACCAGCATCGCGACCACCGAGGTCGCCAGCACGACCGAAAGCAGCGCCGGAAGGATCCGTCGGGCACGGCGAACGTAGAATCGAGCAATGGAGAAGCTGCCAGCCTCCATTTCCCCGTAGATGATCCGGGAGATCAGGAAGCCGGAAATCACGAAGAATACGTCTACACCCACGTATCCCCCCGGCACCAGCCGAGGGTCCAGGTGATACAACAGCACGCCAAGGACGGCGATGGCCCGAAGCCCATCGATATCAGCCCTGTACTTGAGGCCCATCTCCTCGTCCTGCCGACTTGCGGCGTCGTAAATGGCCCGAATTATGCCGTTAATCGCACGCTCCAGGCCAGCCGCCGCTGAGGACGGCGACCGGGCCTGCCTAGCATTGGTGTCGGGTCAACGAATACACTGTCGGCGGGTCTGTCCCTGCAGCCCTCCCCTTGGCAACGAAGGCACCTTCCCGATGAGCATTTCTGCTGGCCGCGACCTCCGTAAGTGGCGAGACGCACGCTGAGATGATCGTAGGTAGAGGACTGCTTGCCGAGGCCTTCCGTGCACGCTATCAGGATGACGAATCGGTCATCATCCTTGCGTCCGGAGTATCCAATTCATCTGAGACGGATGAGGGTGAATTCGAGCGCGAGAATGAGCTCCTGAAAGCGAATCTGCTGCGTGATCACACCCGGTTCGTGTACTTCAGCAGTTGCGTCGTGGGCTTCGACCATCTGCCGCCGTCCCCCTATGTCCGGCACAAGGCCCGCATGGAAGCCTTGGTACTCGACCGACCGGGGGGATTCGTATTCAGGTTGCCACAGGTCGTGGGCAGGACGTCCAATCCCAACACGCTGACCAACTACCTCGCCTCCCACATCATCGACGGGCTGGATTTCACGATCTACGACGGCGCCGAGCGCAACCTTGTGGATATCGACGACATCGCGCTGATCGTGCCGGAGCTGCTTGCGGACCCGGCCAACGAGCGGCGTTCCACGGTCATCGCAGCCCGCCACCCGGTGGCTGTGACAAAGCTCGTATCCATGTTGGAGGAACTGCTCGGCAAGCGTGGACGCGCACGCATCGTTCCCCGCAGAGAAGCCTTCCAGGTCGATGCTACCGCCGCCTGGAAGGTTGCCGACCGTCTCGGCCTTGGCCTGGACGCAGGTGACCACTACGCCCGCAAGGTGCTGCAGAAATACTATGGTTGAAATCTCTCCTCCCGAAGTCTCCGTGGTAGTGCCGGTCTACGGCGGCGTAGCGGCCCTGCCTGAGCTGTGCCAGCGTGTCGGCGCCTGCCTGGGGTTGGCCAATATCAGCTACGAGGTCATCCTCGTCGACGACAGGGGCGACGTGAATGCCTGGCGTGCGATCCAGTCGATCACTGCCGTTGATCCTCACGTCAAGGGAATCAGGCTGTCGCGCAATTTCGGCCAGCATGCCGCCACGCTTTGCGGCATCTCGCACGCACGCGGCGCGGCGGTGGTCACGATGGATGATGACCTGGAGCATCCGCCGGAAAGCATCCCGGCAATGCTCGCCGCCTGCAACGATGAGACGCCGCTGGTCTACGGCGTGTTCCCGGCACGTACGCATGCCTGGTACCGGAACATAAGCTCCGAGCTGATGCGGCGCACGCTCAAGGTATCGTTCCCGGACCTCAACGACAGCTATACCTCGTTCCGCTGCATTGACAGGACACTGGCCGAGCAGTTGAGTGCGTTCGACCTGAGCAAGCCCTACCTGGACGGCATGTTGTCCTGGCTGACGGCCAGTGTGGCGACGGTCTCCGTTGAACATGGCGCGCGCCGCCATGGTGAGAGCGCATATACGCTGCGCAAGCTGATTTCCCACGCGATGAACATCTTCATCACGTTCTCCCATCTTCCGCTGAGAATGGCCTCTTACTTCGGTACTGCCATCGCTGCCATCAGCTTTGCCTACCTCACCTACATCGTTATCGCCCACCTGACCGGAACCATCCGCAACCCAGGCTATGCGTCGCTGATGTCGGTCGTACTGTTCACCTGTGGTGTGCAGCTGGTGATCCTGGGCGTGGTTGGCGAGTACATCGGGCGCCTGATGGGCGTCGCGAACAAGAAGCCGGCTTTCGCGGTGCAATCCATTTCCAAGGCGTAGTGCTTTCGAGCGCCGAGAGAGAAGAGCCATGAACAACAACGAGCAACCCGAGTTCGATCGCTACGCGGCCCAGTACCGCGATCTGCACAATGCGAGCATCACCGCCAGCGGGGAGGAGTCGGAGTACTTCGCCGAGTACAAAGCGAACGTCGCTGCACGCGAGCTCGGCGAAGATGCCCGCAAGGCCATCAAGGTGCTGGATTTCGGCACAGGCATCGGCGGGTCGATTGCCCCGCTGCGGCGCGCCCTTCCCAAGGCCGAACTGCATGGCGCAGACATCTCTTCGGAGAGCGTTGCCATGGCCCAGCAGCGCCATGGTGATCTGGCGTCGTTCAAGGTCATAGTCGACAACGCCCTGCCCTATCCGGACGCCACGTTCGACATCGTGTTCGTGGCGTGCGTGTACCACCACATCCCGGTGGACCAGCGCGAGCACTGGACAGCCGAGATCCGTCGCGTACTCAAGCCTGGCGGGCATTTCCTGGTGTTCGAACACAACATGCTGAATCCGCTGACCATGAAGGTCGTGCGCGACTGCGAATTCGACGAGGACGCGATCCTGCTGCCGCGCAATGAGCTGCTCGGCCTGGTGGGCAGGCAGTCTTTCCGGACGATCAAGGCGCGATACATCGTCTTTTTCCCGAAGGCCCTGTCGTTCCTTCGCGCGACCGAACGCTCACTGGGCTGGCTGCCGCTGGGCGCTCAGTACTACGTCCACGCGCGCGCCTGATTGCCTGCCCTGCCTCGCTGACCGCCCCGTGCTGGAACTCGCCAAATTCATCGCTGCCCGCGTCGCCAGCACGGTTGCCAGCTATCTGATCTACCTGGTGCTCCTGCACTGGATGGGCTATGCACTTGCCTACTTCATCGCGTACCTCGCAGGCATTGGTCTGTCATATGTGGTGAACGCGATGATGGTGTTCAAGCAGCCTATGACACGGCGCTCGGCCCTGCTGTTCCCTTTGATCTACGTGGTCCAGTTCCTGCTCGGCATGCTGATCCTGCGGCTGTGCATCGAGAAACTGGACACGCCGGAATGGCTGGGCATGGCAATCAGCATCGTGCTGACGCTGCCATTGGCCTTCGGTCTGTCGCGCTGGGCGATGCGGGCGCCGAAACCGCCCGGACATCTTTGATACCGCACGAAGGCGGGAGCCGACTCGGCGGCCATTTTTCCCCTTCTGCGTGACGGCCTGCTTGAACAGGCCGTCGCAGTCCCATCAGTCCAGTGCCTTCGCCGCCGTCACCGGCTGAAGTGTGATCGATCGCAGCGTCATGGCACTCGCGCCATTGCTGAAGACCCGCACTTCGACCCCCTGCACGGCCTCCGCGGCAGTGAGCCGAAGGCTGACAGGGGCGGCGGTCGGGCCGGCTATGGGGGTCTTGGCAAGCACTGTAGCTCCCATGTTGCCGACCACGTCGATGTAACCCACCTCCCCCGTCGACGGGGCAGACACGTCGACGTCGACACGGTAGTCGCCTGCCGGCAGCGTCACGTAGGGGCCATAGTGAAGGAAGCCCGTTTCCCCCGCGTCGGCCGCAAGCTGCAGGCGCCCCTCGATCTTGTCCAGTCGGCCGATCTGGTGCTGGGACCGCGTCCCCAAGGGGTCGCTGATGGCGCGCTCGCTGGAGCTGTCCACGTCCCAGTTGGGCAGGGTCGAGGCGAGATTTTCCTTGAAGACCAGCACCACGAAGTCACCGGCAGGGAACTCTTCAAGAGGTGCGCCGGTAAAGGTGAAGGCCGTGTCCCGATCCAGTTGGGCTGCCTCTTCCTTGCTCAGCAGCAGGAAACTCTTCCCGGTCCAGGTCTGCGGTCGGAACCAGCTTCGCGATGCAAGGTGCAACCGGGGTATGGGCAGCCCAYGGTCGAATTCGATCTGGCGGACACGGACATCCCCGCCACTGAGGATCGTGATGACACCCGAGTTCCAGTAGGTACCGTAGCCGTACTGCAGACCGTGGGCCTTGAGCACGTCCATTGCCTGCACATGGTGCGACGGCGGGGTGCCACGATACAGGCGGGAGAATGAGTTCCCGGGGTAGACCAGGCTGCTCGCCAGCACCAGCGCGATGCACCAGGACGCCACGCCGGTCGGGGTGCGCAGGCCCTGTGACTCTGCATGGCCCAGCACCAGCACGAGGCCCAGCACAAGCGAGGGCAGCATGTAGCGTGCGCTCATGACCGGCCCCGTCATGTCCGGCGTGGTCGTGGTGACCTGCAGGAAGATGAACAGGCACAGCCCACTGGCAGTGAAGGCAGCAAGCATGCGCGCGCCTGGGCGGGCATCACGCAGGAACCCACAGCAGACCGACGGCAGGAGCACCAGCATGGCCAGTACTGACAGCAGGCGCAGCGCTTCGTAGGCTCCCCACGGGGACATCACCGACCTGCCCGCCGTCGGCAACGCCCCGAACACACCCAGGATGCCTTCGAGCGTGAACCATAGGTTGTCCTTGAACGAAGCAAGGCTGAGCCAGCGCGCCGAACCCGCGCCGTCGGCGCTATGCGCCTGTGCCAGCGAGACCACATGCAGGATCGTTCCGACCAGTGCAGCACCGAAAAGCATGACGCCCAGGATGATCAGGCGCCGCGCGTCACCCGTCAGCTTCCAGCGTCGAGCACCCGGATGCCAAGTGAATAGGTCACCGCGTGCCATTGCCCAGGCCAGCAGTGCAGCCAGCATCGGTGCAATGTCATAGGCAGCAGCGCGCTGCGGATTGCCCCAGAAGGCGAGGATGCCCAGCACCACCAATGCGACGGCCCAGATCACCGATGCCCGGCGGCTTGTCGCCTCCAGCCAACGCCAACTGAAGTAGAGCGTGAACACGGCAACGTAGAGCACGTTGCCGTAAGAAACCTGACCAAACAGGTTCTCTGCCATCACCCAGGACACGCCGCCAGCAAAGATCGTGACCGTAAGCAGCCGCATCCATGCCGAGCGCATCACCATCCCAGAGGCACACCACAGCGAGATGAGCACGATTGCCGAAGAGATCAGGCCAGAAACCGCGTGCAAGGTGTAGCTGTTCTTGAAGAAAGGCAAAAACGGGATGATGAAGATCTGCCCGAACAGCACCCACAGGTCGCCATTCACGTAGTTCCAGTCGGACGGGAAGTACGAACCCTGTCGGACTACCTCACCCGCCAACAGGCTTTTGAAGGCCGAATCAGTGTTGAACTCGGGGATATACCCCCTGAACAGGTAGTACACCAGCGCAGCAAGGCTGACCAGGAACAGCCCTACCAGCAGGCCCCGACCCGCGCGGATCGCGACCGCGATCGCATCGGCCACGACATCCTGGCCAGGTTCATTGCGTTTGTGCATCGTTGCTTTCCCTTTCCCCATGACGGCAGCACGCCATCATGCGTTGTCGTACATCCAGTGCAGCGTTTCGCGCAGGGTGCGCTGTTCGACCGTTCCCACCGCCTGTTGCAGGCGTGCGGGGTTTCCCACCAGCGTGCGCACTTCGTTGGCACGGACGAAGGCCGGGTTGACGACGATCTCGGGCGAATGTCCGGCGATCTCCCGCATCATGCCAATCACGTCCATCAAGGTGTGCTCTATGCCGGAGCAGAGGTTGAAGACCTCGCCAACACCCTGCAGCGCAGCCAGCCGGACATAGGCATCGGCCACGTTGCGCACGTCGTTGAAGTCCCGGGAGACATCGAGGTTCCCCAGCTCCAACCGTGCCTCGCGGCGCTTGAAGTGTCCGACGATCTTGGGGATCAGGAAGCGATCGGCCTGGCCCACGCCGGTGTAATTGAAGGGACGGACCACGGTCAGCGGCAAGGCATCGGCAAACTGGCGCGCCATCAGTTCCATGGCGTACTTGCTCACCGCATAGTCGTTTACCGGGGCGGCTGCCGCGGTTTCGTCCAGGATGCCTTCGGTGTTGCCGTAGATGTTCGCGCTACTGGCCAGGACTACATGCGAAGGACGATGAGCCGCTGCTGCCAGCGCCTCCAGCAGATTGCGCGTACCGACGATGTTGACGCGGTAGATTTCTTCGGCGTCACCGTGGGCCACGAACGAAATCGCAGCCAGATGGACCACGATGTCGGCCTGGGCGGCGGCCACCGCCTGCTGCAGCGACGTCTTGTCCAGCAGGTCGACCGCGCCGCCGTCGGCACGCGCAAGCGGCAGCACGCTGCAGCCGGCATCGGCGAATGCCTGCACGACATAGCGACCGGTGAAGCCGGTCGCCCCCGTCACCAGGACGCGCTTTCCCTGCAGGTCAGAAGGAGAAGCCACGCTCGTTCCTCTTCAGGTCGGCCTCGACCATCATCTGGCACAGCTGTTCCAGCGAGGTCTGCGGCTTCCAGCCCAGGATGCGCTCGGCCTTCTCCGGGTTGCCGATCAGCAGATCAACCTCGGCCGGGCGATGGAACTTGGCATTGATGCGCATCACGGTTTTGCCGCTGGCGGTGTCGATCGCAACTTCGTCGATGTCCTTGCCCTTGAACTCGACATCGATTCCGGCGCCCTTGAAGGCCATGCTGACGAAGTCACGCACGGTTTCGGTACGGTTGGTGGCCAGCACGAACGTATCGGGCTGATCGGCCTGCAGCATGCGCCACATGCCTTCCACGTATTCTTTGGCAAAGCCCCAGTCACGCTTGGCGTCCAGATTGCCCAGTTCCAGGCAATCCAGCAGGCCGAGCTTGATCTTGGCAACGGAGTCGGTGATTTTGCGCGTGACGAACTCACGCCCGCGCAACGGGCTTTCATGATTGAACAGGATGCCGCTGGAACCGAAGATGCCGTAGCTTTCGCGGTAATTCACCGTGATCCAGTGCGCGTACAGCTTGGCGACGCCGTACGGACTGCGCGGATAGAACGGGGTTTCCTCGATCTGCGGAATCGCCTGGACCTTGCCGAACATTTCCGACGTCGAGGCCTGGTAGAAGCGGATCTTCGGATTGATCAGGCGGATTGCCTCCAGCAGGTGCAGCGCGCCCACACCGGTAATCTGCGCAGTCGTGGTCGGCTGCTCGAAGCTGACGCCGACGAAACTCTGTGCGGCGAGGTTGTAGATCTCGTCCGGCTGGATCTTCTGCACCATCGAAATGGTGGTACCCAGGTCCGTCAGGTCGTACTCGACCAGCTCGAGATTGGGGTGGTTGGTAACCCCGACTTCATCCAATCGCCAGAAATTGACCGAGCTGGTCCGGCGGTAGGTGCCATAGACCTTGTAGCCCTTGTCCAGCAGCAGTTCGGTCAGATAGGCGCCGTCCTGACCCGTGATACCGGTGATGATTGCCTTTTTCATGTCGTTTTATTCTTCAACCAGATAGGGGGAATGATATCCGCAAGGGATCAGGTCGCTGGCTGGGCCAGCTGACGGGTAATGTGCTCCAGCCGTTTGGCCAGAATCGGATAGCGGTGCTCGGCGCGCCAACGCGCTGCGTTGCGTTGCACAGCCTGGGCCGATTCGCCATGGGACGCGAGCGAGGCGTGCAGGGCCATCAGGCCCTTGGCCAGGTCGGCCGGCGTGGTGCCGGGCATGCGGTGCACGATATCGCCGACGTCGTCGAAGATCGGAATCGGGGTGACCGCGACCGGGCGCCCAGCCGCCAGGCCGTAGCGGACCGCGCCGCTGGCCGACTCACCGGTGCCCTGGTATGGAAACACCACAACGTCGGCCTCCTGCAGCAGCGCCAGACTGTCCTGGTCACGCAGGAAGTCCGTCACCATGCGGACGTGCCCCTGAAGGCGGAGCCCGCGGATGCGCTGTTCGGCCTTGCGGATCTGGTCCAGCGACACGGTATCGGGGTACTCCGCGTTGACCATCGTCAGGCGGACGTCCAGGCCCTTGTCGCGGATGATCGCCACCGCCTCGATCAACTCCTGCAGCCCCTTGTGTGGCAGGAAGAAGCCATACGAGGCGATATGCAAGGACCGACCCGTATCTCGTTCCGGAATCGCGGGCGCGTCCATGATCCCGTGCGGGAACAGGGCCGTGTTGCGTTCCACGCCCAGGGCTTTGAGCCGGTTGAGGTCGGCGATCGAGTGCACCAGCACGCGGTCGCAGCCGGCCAGCGCCGGTGCCAGCATGTGCAGCTGCTTGGCCATGTTCTCCGCAGCGTCGACGGTGGCATGCAGCAGCGCCACCACTACCCGACCGGCGCGCTTCTGCGCTTCAAGGAAACGGGCGAAGTGCKGGAAGTCGAAGAATGCGTACTGGAACTGGATCACGATGGCCTGCAGCTGCAGGCGGTCGATCTCACGCGACAGCCGCGACAGGTCATCGCCCGAACCACGGGTCCAGCAGCGCACGACCTCTGCACCGTCGTCGAACGTGCGGTCGCTGTCATCAGCCGCAAGAATGGCCACCGGTTCGCTCAGCCCGGCAACCAGGTTGCTGGAGTAGGTGGCAATGCCACAGCGCGTGTTCCAGGTGGTCACCCACCCGGTGCGCAGCGCCGGAACGGAGCCGGTACGTGCGAACTGCCGCACGTCGTGCTCCAGCTTTTCGGCCACATCGGACCACTTGAAGCGCTCCATCAGCAGCTGCCGCGCGGCCCCGGTCCGCGCCTTGAGGGCCGCAGGGTCCGCACGGTGGACCTCACGCAGCGCCGCTGCCAGCGAATCGACGTCCGGCTCGGCCCATACGGAGTTGAAGAGCTTGAAATGGGTGTCGGCTGCGACGAACGAGTAATCGACCAGCCAGGCGGTCTGCGGGGTGCAGAAGTCGAGCTGACCGCCCCACGCGGTGGTGATCACCGGCAAGCCCATCAACATCGCCTCGGCCATGGGCAGGCCGAAGCCTTCGGCCCGGCTGGGAGCGACCAGAGCGTGGCAGCTGGCGTACAGCTGCTTCAACTCGGCATCGCTGATGTCCCCCTCGATGATGATCACCTCGGGGAAATCGGGGTGGTCGCGCGAGGCGTCGGCCAGCCAGCGCTGGACCTCGTTGTGCGGATTGGCGAAGGTCTTGATGATCAGGCTGACATCATCGCTGCCGCTGAACGCCTGGCCATAGGCCTTCAGCAGCGCGTCCACGCCCTTGCGCGGGAAGCAGGATGACACGTGCAGGAAACGATGCGACTTGCCGGGAACCGGATAGTGCCGCGCCGCTTCGATGCGTTCCCAGTGGTCCACGCCATTCCAGCAAACGGCAAGCGGGATCGCTGCGCCGTTGTCGATCATGACCTTGCGTACGTGGCCGGAGACGCACGAGAGTCCCTGCAGGTTGTCATTGAAATCATCCATCCAGGCCTGCGGGAAACCACTTTCTTCCCACGGGTACAGATGCAGGGTGTTGACGCGCGACTGCATGTCCGCCACGCGCGGTGGGTACAGCAGCCGGCTGGTGACGTCGGCCTGCGCAGCCGGCAGCGCCGGCTCGCCGGCATGCAGGCGGGCAACACTGGGATTGGCTTCCAGGAAGGCCGGGGACGCGGCGAAATCGCCCGGGCCTTCGGTGGAATGCAGCACGACATGATGGCCCCTTTCGGCCAGCGCCTCGGCCAGGCTGCGATTGACCAACGCCAGGCTGTAGCTGCTGTCGAACGGCCCTTCCACGCGCCAGGACAACTGGGCGGGAAGCTCACCACCACGGGCGATGGCCAGGTTGGCCTGCATGGCCGAGGAGATTGCCGGTGCTGCGACGTGCAGATCGGCATCGGACGGCCCTATCGGCGCATCGATGGCCCCGATGGCGGCGATCAGATCGCGGTAGTTCTGCTCCACCGCCTGGCCACTGGCGGGCCAGCTGCGCGCGCGCGCGGGACGGGCGGCAACCACCGATTCGAACGCGGTCAGCGCGGTCACTGCGGTCACGTCCCAGGAGAAGCGCGCGGCTTGCTGGGGCGCGTGCTCACGCAGGGAGGCAATGAAGTCAGTGTCCTGCAGGGCACGGCGCATRCACGCCGACATCTGTGCGACGTCCATGGGATCGAACAGGGCATCGGCGCGACCGATGACCTCCGGAACACTGGTGGTACCCGAGCCGATCGTCGGCGTGCCACAGGCCATCGCTTCCAGCGCCGGCAGCCCGAAACCCTCGTGGAGGGACGGGAACACGTACAGGCTGGCCGCGCTGTACAGCAGGATCAGCTCGTCGTCGGTGATGTAACCGGTGTAGACGACCCGGTCGGAAATGCCCAGCTGCGAGGCCAGGACATTGAAACGGATCATGTCCGCTTCATGGATCTTGCCGGCAATCACCAGACGGTGGTTGGCAAGCACTGCGTCACCCAGCATGGCGAACGCCTGCAGGAGGCGCTCGGCGTTCTTGCGCGGCTCCATGGCGCCGCTATACATGACATAGCCGCCCCGGATGCCGAAACGCGAGATCAGCCGTTCGCGTTCCACGTCGCCGATCGGAAGCGGCTTGAAGTGCGGCGAGATCGCCGAGGACATGTTGACGATGCGGGCCGGATCCAGATCGAGTGCCTGGATGGCTTCGTCGCGGGCGTGACCGGAAATGGAAAGCAGCAACGGCGACCGCTTCAGGTGCTCGATCTTGTCCATGTACCATGCCCGGCCCCAACCCGAACCCAGGTACTTTTCCGGATTGAGCAGGGGAATCAGGTCGTACAGGGTCATGGCCGCAGGCAGCACACCCGGCAGCCGGCCGATGGAGGTGACCGCGCCGCCCTGGGCACCTTCGAACAGGCTGGAGACATGCACGATGTCCGGCTGTAGACCGGCCAGGGCCGATTCCCACATCAGCTCGGACGCGCGACGGCGCCAGACGTTGCTGTCATCGGTCCAGCTCACCGCACGGTAAGTGTCAAAGACACGAATCCGCTCCGGCGGCAACAGGCCGTCGAAACCGGCGCGGATCTCGTCGATGCCTTCGGGGAAGGCACCGTTGACGGCCACCCAGATCTCGTGGTCTCCCGCATTGCGGGCCATGCCCTGCGCCAGTGACATCGAATAGCGCCCGATGCCGCGGAAGCGGCTTTCGGTCTGGGCACCCTGTAGATCGATTACTACTCTCATCGTGCGACTCCCTGTCCGCAGGCTGCGCGCAGATCGGCGAGCACCTGCTCGGCGCGCTTGTCCATCATGGAACCCGTCACCTCGCGCTCGGGGCCGCCGATCGCCTGCGGCGGCGGACGCACGGCATCGAACATCTGCTCGTGCTGCGCAATGGTGTGCAGGCGGTTGTAGACGAAGGGAATGCGCTTGAGAATCGGCTTGAGGATTTCACGCAGGCCCGGAATGGCGAACACCACCCGCAGCGCCATGGTCGCCACCGGCCGCATCAGGCGCTTGGCGCTCATTACCACCCCGCCAGACATCCGGCGACGGACGGCACGCAGCGGACGGGTGATCTGCCAGGACCGGCTGGCTTCCATCTCACGCAACTGGGCGCGCAGCGCCTCGGCTTCGATCCACCACCGGTTGGCCTCTATCCGCTGCTTTCCGAGCTCGCCCTTCATC
>NZ_JBFTNR010000023.1:0-12234 GCF_056665995.1 Stenotrophomonas sp. 05L44_2 | reverse complement strand
TCCACCGCCTTGGAAGGGTGATCTCCTGCAGATGGAATCCTGGTTGCGGCACGCCACGGGCGCAGCAGCGCTGCTGCTCTGCGCCAGTGCGTGCAATACCCTCGATATTCCCCCGCGAGATAGTGTCGGCGCGGACGGAGGGTTTGCCACGCGCCTGCGCGGAGCGCCCTTGCAGCTGAGCGTTGGCACCGCATCGGTACTGCGCGGCCAGGAGAGTTCCGAGCAGACGACGCACTCGCACACTTGCCAACGGGAAACAATCGAAGTGATGGTGCGCTGGGTCGAACCCAGCCTATCCACTGACCAGGCCGTGATTCTATGCACTGCCGCCGCGCACGCCGCGAGACAACCGCTCCATGCCGCAGGCCTGAACGATACACCGGTCCGCTACCAGGTCACGATCGTCAGCGACGGCGGCGGCATCTGGCAACAACCTGCCAGACCAGTCCGACCAGAACTGGTGGTGGCGTTCTGGTTTCCCGCTGGCGACGACGCTGCTGCACTGCGTGCGCGCGTAATCTCCACCACCGCGCACGAGTTCCACCATATCGCCACCGCGATGGCAGGCCAGCGCCGATGGGGAGCGCACCGGGAACCGGAGGCCTACCTCGCCGGGGCATGCGCGCTGCTGGCGATTGAACGTGAGCTTCGGCGCGAGCAGCTACCTGGCCGCCATGATCCCCGCGCTGACAGCCTGCTGCCGGCGGCTGCACAGCGCTCTGGAAATGCCGGCAACGCGATGGGCCAGTCGTTGCAGGCATTCTTCAGCGGGGATCGTATCCAACGCGATGACGAAGAAGGGCGCGCACTGCTACGGCACTGCCACCACACCATCGGATTCCCCGCCATCGCCCACTAGCGCCGCCCCTCCCTGCGACAGCCGGTCGCAGCCCCCTCCGGGCACACGCTTGACCTATATCAATCCGCCCCACGCCACGGGCGCGTATCTCTATGCAGGAACCCAATACGCCGGCGTCACCGRCATCCAAAGGACCTGCGATGAGCTACACCCCCGACAACRCCCAGCTGCTCAACGCCATGCAGAACGTGATGGTGATTTCCACCACCGACCTGCAGGGCAACATCACCTATGCCAACGACCTGTTCTGCACGCTCACCGGGTTCGCGCGCGAGGAACTGATCGGCCAGCCGCACAGCATCGTCCGCCATCCTGACGTACCCAAGGCCGTCTACAAGGACATGTGGGACACCATCAAGGCCGGCAAGACCTGGACCGGCATCGTCCCCAACCTTGGCAAGGGCGGCGTGCTCTACGTGGTCGACACCACCGTGCAGCCACTGTTCGACGCCGATGGCAACATCACCTCGTACATCAGCATCCGCCGCGTGGTGAACGACCTGATGCAGAACTACGACCTTGTCGAGTTCAGCAAGGAAAAGTTCGACGACTTCTACGAGGCTGCGTGAACGCCATCCCCACACGCAGGCCCATCAGCCGGCTGCTGGTGGGTTTCGCCTCCGAGTCGGGCAACGCCCGCGCCCTGGCCCAACGCCTGGGCGCGGACCCGGAACTGCAGCCGCATGGACCGCAGGTCCTGCCGTTCAATGACATCGATGTGGCCGGCCTCGGCCACGGCGATGTGCTGCTGGCCATCTCCAGCTCGTTCGGCGACGGCGAGCCACCGGCCAATGGCGAGCGCTTCTTCGAGTCGCTGCGACAGGCGCCCGCCCTGCCCGGACTGCGCTACGCGGTGTTCGGCCTGGGGGATACCGGCTACCCCAGCTTCTGCGGTTTCACCAAGGCGCTGGATGCAGCGTTGAGTGATCGTCAGGCGCAGCCACTACTGCACCGTGTCGACGCCGACCTCGGCTACGAACAGTTCTTCCAGCAGTGGCGGCCGGTGCTGGGCCAGGTACTGGACGGTGATGCGACCGCCGGCCAGGATCTGCGCCTGCAGGTGACGGCTTACGGCGAAGACAACGCGTTCGCCGCCGGCATTGTCGAACGGCGCCGACTGAATCACAGCACCCCCGCCGCCTGGCACCTGCAGCTGGACATCGCGGGCAGCGGCATGGCCTACCGGGCCGGCGACACCCTGCATCTGATTGCAGAAAACGATCCTGCGCTGCTGCAGGCTCTGGCCAGCTGGTATGGCGATTCCAGCGCCGTCGACGCGCTGCGCGACCGCGAACTGCGCCTGCTCAGCAAGGGCGTACTGCGCGAACTGGCCAGGCTGGGGGGTAGCGACGTACTGAAAAGCCTGCTGAAGATCAGCCAGAAACGCGAACTCGACGCCTACCTGCATGGCTTGGACCTGCTGGACGTGCTGCAGGACCACGCCACCCCGCAGTCGGTTCCGCTGGCGCGATTGCGCGAGCTGCTATCACCCTGCCTGCCGCGCGCCTACTCGATTGCCTCGCATCCGCGCGATGACCAGCTGAGCCTGTGTGTACGCGAAGTGCGCTACACCCTGCGTGGCCGCGAACGCTTCGGCACCGCCACCGGCAGCCTGCTGCAAGGCGGCGACACGGCGCGTGTGTACTGCCGCTCCAATCCGGGCTTCCACCTGCCCGAAGGCGACAACGCACCTCTGCTGCTGGTGGGCACCGGTACCGGCATCGCGCCGCTGATGGGCCTGATGCAGGAACTGCAGGCAACCGGCGATGCGCGGGAGGTCCATCTGGTGTTCGGCGAGAAGCACCGCGAGCATGACTTCCTGTACCGCGAGCAGTTGCAGGACTGGCAGGCGCGTGGCGTACTGGCCAGCCTGCACACGGCGTTCTCGCGCGATGCTGCGCAGAAGGTCTATGTGCAGCATGTGTTGCAGCAGCAGGCCACGCAGATGCGGGAAGTGCTGGCCCGTGGCGGCCACATCTACCTGTGTGGCAACAAGAGCCACCTGGAAGGTGCGATGCGCGAAGCCATCGACGCGATCGGCGGCGAAGGCCATTGGGATGCCCTGCGCGGTGAGGGCCGCACCCACTGCGAGCTGTATTGAACCGTCCCTACGACGCTGCCGGCCAGCGGCCGGCACTACCCGCGTGGATRCACRGCGCGCCAGGATATGGCCCGSCAMCAACGCCGCGCGTCAWCCRCCGACGACGCGCCCGTCCACCACSCGCGCYACCTGCTGGCCGAACACCGCCACATCCTGATTTGAACCGTCCTTCGGGTAGAGCCGGCCGCKGGCCGGCTGCTGTTGGCGCTACGACGCTGCCGGCCAGCGGTCGGCACTACCCACGTGGATGCACAGCGTGCCGGTGTCCGCCGGGCATGGCCCGGCACGACCGCCGCGCGTCATCCGCCGACGATGCGCCCGTCCACCACGCGCGCCACCTGCTGGCCGAACACCGCCACATCCTGCGGATCGTGGCTGATCAGCAGCAGCGGAATACCGGTTTCATCCAGCACGGTTTCCAGCTCCTGGCGCAGGTGCTGGCGCAGGTCGTGGTCGAGCGCTGCGAACGGTTCGTCCAGCAGCAACGCCTGTGGCCGGGTCACCAGTGCACGCRCCAACGCCGTGCGCTGGCGCTGTCCGCCGGATACCTGTGACGGCAGCAGATCCGCCACATGCTCGATCCGGAATGCCTGCAGCCACTGCTCCACTGCCTCGATACGGGTGCCGCGCGGTGGATTCAACCAGCCCCGCTGCAGCCCGAACGCCACGTTCTGGCGCACGCTCAGGTGCGGAAACAGCGCGTAGTCCTGGAACACATATCCCAGGCGACGACGCTGCGGTGGCAGATCGACCCCTGCTCCCGCATCGAACAGTGTCTGCCCGTGCAGGCGCACATGACCATGCTCCGGGCGCAGCAGGCCGGCCACCGCTTTCAGCGTCAGGCTCTTGCCGGCRCCGGAMGGSCCGAACAGCACCACCTGCCGCTGCGTGCACTGCAGTGCTACGTCCAGCTCGAACGTCTGGCCGGACGCCTGCAATCGCCGCTGCACCTGCAGGTCAAGCCACATCGCGCAGCTCCCGACGGCGCCCACCCACCAGCCGCGCGGCCAGCAGCAGGATCACGATGCACACCACCGACGTCAGGATCACCAGCGCATTGGCCTTGCCATCCTGCCCCGCCTGCACCGCTTCATAGATGGCGATCGACAAGGTCTGCGTGCGGCCCGGAATGCTGCCGGCCACCATCAGCGTGGCGCCGAACTCACCCATCGCCCGTGCGAACGCCAGCAGCAGGCCCGCCAGGATCCCGCGCCATGCCAGCGGCAGGGTGATGCGGAAGAACACCGCCGCTTCGGACACGCCCAGCGTGCGCGCGGCCTGCTCCAACTGGCCGTCCACTTCCTCGAATGYAGCGCGTGCCGGTTTGAACACCAGCGGAAACGACGCCACCGCAGCAGCGATCACCGCCGCCTGCCAGGTAAACACCAGGTTGATGCCGAACCACGACTGCAACCAGGCGCCGATCGGGCCATTGCGCCCGATCAGCACCAGCAGGTAATAGCCCAGCACGGTGGGCGGCAACACCAKCGGCAGGGTCAGTATCGAATCCAGCAGTTCCCGACCGGGAAAGCGCCGCCGCGCCAGCAGCGCGCCAAGCGCCACGCCGGCAACAAGATTGATCGCCGTGGCCCAGCCGGCCACCTTCAACGACAATCCCAGTGCGCTCCAGTCCAGGTCCATCCGTCAGGGCTTGCCGAACCCGTGCTTGTGCAGGATCGCCTGGCCCTGCGCCGAGCGCACGAACGCCGCGAAGCGCCTGGCTTCCACCGGCTGCGTGCTGGCCTGCACAACCGCCAGCGGATAGGCGATGCGTCCGGCAACCGGAACCTGGAACGCGCGCCGCACGCGATCAGGCATTGCCTGCGCGTCGGTGGCGTAGACAAACCCCGCATCCACCTCGCCCCGCGCCACGTAATCCAGCGACTGCCGCACATTCTGCGTACTGATCACCTTGCCCTGCACGGCCGGCCACAGCTTGGCAGCCTGCAGCGCGCCCTGCGCGTAGCGGCCCACCGGCACGCTGTCCGGGTTGCCCACTGCGATGCGCTGCACGCCGGCACCCGCCAGATCGGCCAGTGCGCGCGGCGGCGCCTTCGCCTGCGGTGGCACGACCACCCACAACGCGTTCACCGCAAAAACCTCACGCGTACCGGCCGCCAGCAGCTTCTGCTGCGCAGCCTGGTCCATCGTTGCTTCATCGGCCGAAGCGAACACATCCACCGGCGCGCCGCGCGCGATCTGCTGCAGCAGTACGCCGGAAGCGGCAAAGTTGAAGTCGACCCTGCTGCCCGGGTTCGCCTTCTCATAGGCTGCGCCCAGCTCGCGGAAGCTTTCGGTAAGGCTGGATGCCGCCGACACTGTAAGTTCGGCCGACCACGCCGGCAGCGCAGCCACCATCCCCAGCAACAACACGCCCAGCGTCTTCATATCGGCTCCTTGTCCGTGTTCAATCCGTTTCGGAATCCCTGGCCACGGCCAGCGCCGCCAGCCGCTCGGGTTGCAGCAGCAGCATCTCACGTTGGTTGACTGCGATGACACCCTCATCGCTCAGCCGCCGCAGCACCCGGCTGACCGTCTCCGGCGCCATCCGCAGATAATTGGCGATCTCGGTGCGGGCCATGGTCAGGTTGAAGCGGGTCGCGGAAAAACCACGCCGCGCATAACGCGCCGACATATCCAGCAGGAACGCCGC
This sequence comes from Stenotrophomonas sp. 05L44_2, assembly GCF_056665995.1. Classification (NCBI taxonomy): domain Bacteria; kingdom Pseudomonadati; phylum Pseudomonadota; class Gammaproteobacteria; order Lysobacterales; family Lysobacteraceae; genus Stenotrophomonas; species Stenotrophomonas sp. 05L44_2. Next base: position 6,621 of record NZ_JBFTNR010000023.1, on the reverse strand, counting down.
CATCCGCTCCTCGGTGCGGTGGTTGGCCGCCAGCGTGGCGACCTTGCCGATCTCCGCGCTGAGCAGGCTGAACAGCTTGGCCTGCAACCCCGGCATGCGGGTGGCCAGCAGGCTCAGCTTGGGGAACGAAATGCGGCACAGGTGCACCGTATCCAGTGCCACCGCATTGCAGGGGAAGCGCGAACCGTGAATCGCGTTGAGCCCGATCACCTCGCCCGGCAGAGCAAAACCCAGCACCTGCTCGTTGCCCTGGCTGTCGTCGACGAAGGTCTTGACCATGCCTGCGCGCACAGCGGCGATGGAATCGAAGGCCTCACCCGCACGGAAGATGTATTCCCCCGCATGGAACGGCCCCACGTGGTCYACCAGCACATGCAGKTCGSCCAGCGCCGTCTTGTCATAGCCCTGCGACATGCAAGCATCGGAGAAGGCACAAGTGCTGCAGAAATGCAGCGCGTCGCCATCATCGGCGGCGGCAGGATTCGGCGTGGCCCGGCCGGGGCGCGGCTGAGGGGACGGAATCGAAGACATTACGGCAACGCTCGAACGGAAGCATCCATCATACGGCACGGCCCCATCGCCTTCCGTGCACTGCACGGGTCACGCCGCTGGTGACGTGCCGCGCCGGCCTGCGCCGCGCTGGCGCACGCTGTCGCGCACATCCACATCGAACTGCAGTTGCAGCGTGGTGCCGTCGTCCAGATACAGCGCAAAGGCCAGTCCATCGCGGCATGGCAGGCGCCCAGCCAGGTCCTCCACGGAAGACCGGGGCAATACCAGGCGGCAATCGGTGCCGCTGTCGAGCAGCACCGCGCTTTCGCCGCCGTGCAACGAAACGGCCGTGCCCCAACCGCCGCTGCCACCGAACCGGGTCAGGTTCTCCACCGTTTCACCGGCCAGCAGCGTGGCCAGCTCGGCCTCGTCCAGGCGCAAGCGCATTGTCTGTTCCTGCAACTGCACCTTCATGAGGCAACGTCCTCCCATTGGGTGGGGGTATTGCAGTTGACCAGGGCGCCTTCATCGGCATGGGCCAGGCGCAGGGTCTGCGCGTCCAGCCGGTGTTGCAGGGCCTGCAGGGAGCGCGGGCCGAGGGGATCGTGGATCATGTTTTCGAGGATCGTGCGGCTTTCATTGGCTACATTAAACAGCATCGGAAGCGGATGCCCGTCAAAGATCGTGCAAGCGCCGCTGTGCCGGTCACGCAGCTGCTGCAATAGCTCCGGGGTCAACCGGGGTGTATCCACCGGCACCACCCAGGCAGGGCCATCGGGCATCTGCATCGCCACGCTGTACAGGCCACCCAGTGGCCCGCAGCGCGTGATCTGGTCCGGCACGCCGCCGAACGCCGGATAGCGTCCGCTCACCCAGACCCGGTCTGCCCCGGCCAGCCGCAAGGTGCCGCGCATGTGCTCCAGCAGGGTGCGCCCCTGCCAGGGCAGCATTGCCTTGTCGCGGCCCATCCGGCTGGACAGGCCGCCGGCCAGCACGATGCCGGCAATGGGCGTTTTCACGCGGGAAACCCGACCACGCCATACGTGGCCGCTCCTGTCGGGCGCGAGGGGAAGGCCCCATCCACGCATGGAGCAACCGTGCAGGTACGCCTCAATAGATCCACGCCATGCGTGGCTGCTTCTGCCAAGCGCGAGGGGAAGGCGCCATCCACGCATGGAGCAACCGTGCAGGTACGCCTCAGTAGAGCCACGCCATGCGTGGCTGCTTCTGCCAAGCGCGAGGGGAAGGCGCCATCCACGCATGGCGTGGATCTACTGCCGTCAGTGGTGATCATGCGCCGGTTCACCATCGGCGTGGCACAGCGTGCAGCCTTCGCTCCACTCGCTGTCGCCGTCCTCGTAATGTTCCTGCTTCCAGATCGGGCACTGGTGTTTCACCGCCTCGATCAACTGCCGGCACGCGCGGAACGCCTCATCACGGTGCGGGCTGCCCGCAGCCACCACCACCGCAACATCGCCAATGCCCAAGCGGCCCTTGGCATGCGCCACATACAGCTTCAGCTTCGGCCCGAACGTCGCTTCGATCTCCGCCGCAAAGCGCTGGATCTCGTTCAGCACCAGCGGTTCGAACAGGTCATAGGTGATGCCGGTCACCGGCCGCCCCACATTGAAGTCGCGCACCTTGCCGATGAACACATCTATGCCGCCGAATGCCGGGTCGGACACCGCCGCGATGCCTTCGGCCGGGTCGATGGCGTGCTGCGCACGGTCCACCACCTTTGCCGTCACGTTGCTGCTCATGGCTCAGCCCCCGCTCACCGGCGGCAGGATCGCCACCTTGCCATCGGCAGGCAGCGCCTCGTGGTCACGCAGCACGCGCTGCTGGTCGGCAAAGGCAGAATAGTCCAGCAACCCGGCGCGGAAACCGGGAAAGCGCACCGGCAACAGCTCACGCAGCGCCTGGCGCAGATCGGCCACCGTGCCACCGGCCACCTCCAGCGCAATCTCGCGGCTGTCATCCAGATCGGAAAACGCACCGAACAACTGCAGATTCACCTGTTTCATCGTCACTCCTGGGTTGCCAGCTGCAGCGGGTCCTGATGGCCCCAGCCCTGCACACGCACCGGTGTGCCGGCCGCGACGAGGTCCCCCTCGCCCTCCAGCACCACCCAGGCGTTGGCCTGCAGCATGGATTTCAAACGGAACGATTCCTGCCCAGACAGCACGCGCGCGCTCAAGCGCCCCTGCGCGTCCACGTCCACCCGCGCACGCGCGTGGAAGCGCAGGCCCGGCGGTTTGCGCACATCGGCCTGCAACGGCAGCTGCAGCAGCGGCTCTGCGGCCAGGCCCAGCAGGCGGCGCAGCACTGGTTCAACGAAGAAACGCTGCCCCACCGCCGCCGACACCGCGCCGGTGCTGATCAGCACCTTCGCACCCGCAGCCAGCGCGTCGTCCAGCACCGCATCGAAGGCAGCCACGTCATCGCCCACCGTGCCCTGCCACACCACCTCGGCACCGGCGGCCTGCAGGCGGGCGATCAGGTAGGGCCGGTTGCTGTCACGGATCTGTCCGGAGTCCAGCGCCTGCGCCGCTTCGGTCACCAGCTCCTTGCCAGTGGCAATGACAGCGACCTTCGGCCGTGCCACCACCGCCACCTCGGCCACACCGATGGCGTGCAGCAGGGTGCGTGCATTGATGTCCAAGGCCTGCCCGGCCTGCAGCACGCGCTCGCCTTCTTCCACGTCCTGTCCGCGCAGGCGCACGTTCTGGCCAGGTTTCACCCCGCTCTTCAACGCAATGCGGGTCGGGCGACCCTGCTCGCTGGCAAGGATCTCCACGTTCTCGATCGGCACCACCGTATCCAGCCCAACCGGCATGCGCGCGCCAGTCATGATTTCCCATGCACCGTCGCCGCCCTCGGCACCGGCGTCGCCCGCCGCCTGCCAGCCCTGCACCACAAATTCGGTATCGCTTTCGAACGGCGTGCCATTGGCGCGCAGCGCGAAGCCGTCCATCGCCGAGTTGTCGAACGGCGGCAACGACTGCCCGCTGATGATGTCCGTGGCCAGGATGCGACCCGCAGCCTCATGCAATGCCAGCCGCTCGGCCGGCAGCGGTGCAGCCGCTTCCATCAGGTGCTGCAGCGCTTCGCTGTAGGCAATCATGCGTGGCCACCGCCATCGACCATCGCCAATGCGTGGCCCAGCACCGGCGCCAGGATGTCCAGGCACTGCGCGGCCGCACGCGGGCTGCCCGGCAGCGCAAACACCAGCATGTCATCCAGCTGCACCACCTCGGCCCGGCTCAGCCAGGCCATCGGCGTGTGCTGCGCACTCAACGCGCGCACCATCTGCGCCAAGCCGTGCACCGGTCGCGCATTCAACGAACGCAGCGCCTCCGGGGTCAGGTCGCGCGGGCCAAGCCCGGTGCCGCCGGTACACAGGCACAAGCGCACGCCCTCGCCCGCCAGCGCACGCAGGCGGCCCGCCAGCGGCTCGATGCCATCGGGCAATACCTCGGCAGCCACCACCTCGCCACCGAGCGACTGCAACCCGCTCACCAGCTTCGGGCCGGACTCGTCGGCATAGCTACCCTCGCTGGCGCGATCGCTCAGGGTGATCACCGCGCAGGCCGCGCCGTTCAGGCCCTTCGGCGGGCGCGGCCTGAAGCGCGCGCGCTCGCCCTCGTCCATGCCGTCGGGATGCAGCCACAGGCCGCGCTTGCCGCCCTCCTTGAACAACAGGCGGATGCCCTCGATGCGCAGCGCCGGCTCCACCGGCTTGCTCAGGTCGTACAGGGTCAGCAGTGCCGCGTTGACGCCGGCAAGCGCCTCCATCTCCACACCGGTGCGGGCCTCGCTGGCGCACTCGCACCACACGCGTATCGCCTGCCGCTCCGGCACCGGCGCGCAGTACACCTGCACCAGTTCCAGCGGCAACGGGTGGCACAGCGGCATCAGCATCGAGGCCATCTTGGCGCCCTGCAGCCCAGCAATCTCGGCCATCACCAGCGCATCGCCCTTTGGCAACCGGCGCTCGACAATCAGCGGGTAGGCCACTGGCCCGGCATGCAGCTCGCCCACCGCCACCGCGCGGCGGCGGGTAATACGTTTGTCGCGCACATCGGCCATGTGGAAGGCCGCCTTCAGATCACCCGGCATCGTGTTCCTCATCCTCCAATCGAAGCCAGGTGCGGAATCAATCCGGTCTGGCCCTGGTGCAATCCGTGCCCGGCCGCTTTCAGGCCAAGCTGTGTGGTGATGCGTGCCAGCAGCGCGTCCTGGTCGTCGTCGCTCTGCAGCAGCGGGCGCAGCGGCACGCCGAATTCGCCGAACAGGCACAGCCGCAGATCGCCCTTGGCGGTCACCCGCAGGCGGTTGCAGCCCTTGCAGAAGTCACGCGAGTACGGGGCGATGATGCCCACCGTGCCGCGATGCTGCGGGTGGCTGAACTCGCGCGCGGGGCCGGCATCGTCCGCGCGCGGGCGCTCGTGCCAGCCAGCGGCCAGCAGCTGCTCGATCACCACGTCGGCGCGCAGATGGTGGCGCTGGAAATAGGCTTCGTTGTCGCCGGTACGCATCAGTTCGATGAAGCGCACGCTGAAAGGACGGTCGCGCAGGAAGTTCATCCACTGCGGCAACTCATCGTCGTTCAGGCCGCGCAGCAGCACCGCGTTGAGCTTGATGGCCGGCAGGCCCAATGCCTGTGCCATCGCCAGCCCCTGCTGGATTTCCGGCAGGCGGTCGTGGCCGGTGATGGTCCTGAAGCGCTCGCGCTGCAGGCTGTCCATGCTTACGTTCAGCGCGGTCAGGCCGGCCCGGTGCCAGCCGGGAAGGCGCCGCGGCAGCAGCGTGCCATTGGTGGTGATGGCCACCTTGCGGATGCCCGGCACGGCCGCCACCGCAGCGATGATCTCGTCCAGGTCCTTGCGCAGGCTGGGCTCACCCCCGGTAAGGCGGATCTTGCTCATCCCCAGCATGGCAAAGGCGCGCACCAGGCGCGCGATCTCGTCCACCGCCAGGAAGCGCGGACGGCCGTCGGCCTGGTAGCCATCGGGCAGGCAATAACTGCAACGGAAGTTGCAGGCCTCGGTCAATGACAGGCGCAGATACGGGAAGCGGCGTCCGAACCCGTCGGTGAGTTGGCTCATGGCTGTTTCACTCCTGAGCMCACCATGCCGCTGGGCGCCTGAACAGGTTGTCGACCCGAGCCCTCAGAGTGCGCCGGGGCGCTGAAAGCGTCAACCCGGAGCTCGACTGCGGTGGCGCTGAAGGGTACAGCCTTCAACCCTGTCGTTTTCGAACCGGCCGCTACGTCCCGCTTCTTCACCCAACCACGACACCTGTCGCAGATTGCCTGGTCGCGGTGGGTCATCGCGGCAGCCAGCAGTGCCGGTACTTAACAGCGTGGTTCAATGCCGAAAGCGTCTCCAATCGTGAGCTATTTGCAACTCTTCTGATTGGCATTGCACAGCGACGCGGGCTCAGATGGCGTGCCACCGAAAACGGGTGGCCGGGTTTCGAATCCCGTGTTGACCTTGAGTGATTGCGCTTGCCAGTCGGCGTCCACATTCCGTGGCGCCGGCTGGCAATCCGTCTGCCGGCTATGGCGGGCGGTGCGTGGGGGCGTTCGCGCCCGCCGGCTTGAGGTCAACCCGGATTCGAACCACGTACCGTCCGCCACCTCTGTGTGGCGGCTACCGATTGCCTTGCACGGAGCCATGCCATGAACGGATCTGACCTGCCCCATCTGCACGCCTACAGCGACCCGGCCAACGCCGATGACCTGGCAGAGGCCGTGCACCCGGATGCGAACACCTTGAGTGCCAACCTGAGACGCATCGGCAAAGGCGCCGCCGCCGACGGGCAGCCCTGGCCAGAGCGACACCAGCTGCCCGGGCGCTGCATGGCGCTGGCCGATGCCGATTGCGCATTGGCCGGCTTGCGGGTGGTGCAGGAGGTACTGCTGGCGGCGGAGCGAACCCGGCAGAACGGCGAGCCCGAGGACTACGTGGGCGACCGGGTGATGGAGGGGCTGATGCTGGCGTGCCTGGCGTTGAGTGCGCAGGCTGTGGGGCGGTTGCAGGTGGAGGGGTGAACGGGACTCGCTTGGAATGCACCTTGCGCCTCCAGGTTCACCAGCGAACGGGAAAAAGCCCACCGGTACTGCAG
>NZ_JBFTNR010000022.1:0-12289 GCF_056665995.1 Stenotrophomonas sp. 05L44_2 | reverse complement strand
GTGCGATGCTGCTCGATCACCCGCGCCGGGTGGGCCTGCGGGTGTGCGGCCATCACGGCCTGCCAGTCGGCCTGCTGCGGCGGGCCCGGCCAGGGCCAGCCAATGGTCTGCAGAGCGGTGAAATCGGGGGTCTGGGTCATCGCCGCCATTCTACCTGTGTGGTGCCGCCCAGCCCAATGTTGGCGGGCCCTGCGGCCCTTGCCATGCGCTGCAGCAATTCCGCTACCATGGAAGCCCCATGCCTTTTGCGGCCCACCGCCCATGTCCACTCCCTCGCCCAAACCCCTGGTCATCCGCGAGCGCCTTTCCGAAGTGCGCTACGAAATCCGCGGAGAACTGGCACGGCGAGCCCGGGAGCTGGAAGCGCAGGGCCACAAGCTGATCAAGCTCAACATCGGCAATCCCGGCGCTTTCGGCTTCCGTGCACCGGAACACCTGCAGCGCGCGATCGCCGATGACATGGGCCGCACCGATCCGTATACCCACCAGCAGGGCCTGCCGGTCGCCCGCGAGGCCATCGCCGCCGCCTACGCCCGCCGTGGCGCACCGGATGCCCATCCGGACCGCGTGTTCGTCGGCAACGGTGTCAGCGAGCTGATCGACCTGTCGCTGCGTGCGCTGCTCAACCCGGGCGACGAAGTGCTGGTGCCCTCGCCGGACTACCCGCTGTGGTCGGCCTCGACCATCCTCAACGATGGCCGCCCGGTGTATTACCGCTGTGCCGCCGAGAACGGCTTCCAGCCGGACCCGAGCGAGATCGAGACGCTGGTGTCCTCGCGCACGCGCGCCATCGTGCTGATCAATCCGAACAACCCCAGCGGTGCCAGCTACCCGCGTGAGCTGCTGGAGCAGGTGGTGGAGATCGCGCGCCGCCACAACCTGCTGCTGCTGGTCGATGAGATCTACGACCAGATCCTGTACGACGACGCGGTGTTCCAGCCGGTCGCACCGCTGGCCGGTGACCATCCCTGCCTGACCTTCGGCGGCCTGAGCAAGGTGCACCGCGCCTGCGGCTGGCGGGTGGGCTGGGCGCACCTCAGCGGCGACGACGCGCGGCTGGGCGACTTCCGCRCCGCGCTGGACCTGCTGGGCGCACTGCGCCTGTGCGCCAACGTACCGGGCCAGTACGCCATCGACGCCGCAGTGAACGGCCCGGACACCATTTCGGAACTGTGCGCACCGGGTGGCCGCCTGTATGAAACCCGTCGTGCGGTGATCGAAGCCTGCGAGGCCAGCGAACACCTGTCGCTGGTTGCCCCCGCCGGCGCGCTGTACGCGTTCCCGGCCGTGGTCGGTGCCGCTGCCAAGGGCTTCGACGATCATAATTTCGCGCTCGACCTGATGAACAACGACGGCGTGCTGGTGGTGCCGGGCTCGAGCTTCAACGTGCCTTACCGCCATCACTTCCGCGTGACCCTGCTGCCGGAGGCGTCGGTGATGCGTGACGTGTTCGCCCGTATCGACCGCGCCCTCGCCCGCCGTGCCGAAGACGCCACCAAGGTGGTGCCGCTGAAGCCCCGCCGGTCGGTGGCTTGATCGATGGGCTTGTCGTATCTGGCCCTGGGCGATTCCTACACCATCGGTGAAGCGGTCGCGGTCGACGGCCGCTGGCCGCATCAGCTCGCCGCCGCCCTGCGCGCGCAGGGCATCGCGCTGGGCGACCCGCAGACCATCGCCACCACCGGCTGGACCACCGACGAGCTCGACGCCGGCATCGACGAAGTGGCGCCGCAAGGGCCGTTCGACTTCGTCAGCCTGCTGATCGGCGTCAACAACCAGTATCGCGGGCGTCCGCTGGACGAGTACCAGGTGCAGTTCCAGGCCCTGCTGCAGCGCGCGATTGGTTTTGCCGGCGACCGTGCGGACCGGGTCCTGGTGCTGTCCTTCCCGGACTGGGGCACCACGCCGTACGGTGCAGGCAGCGGACGCGACCTGGGCCAGATCGAACTGGAAACCGACGAGTTCAACGCTGCCGCCGAGGTGATCAGCACCCAGCAGGGCGTGGCCTTCGTCGACATCACCGATATCAGCCGCGACACCGGCGCTGACCCGGCGATGATCGCCGAGGATGGCCTGCACCCGTCCGCACGGATGTACGGGCTGTGGAGCGCGCGTGCGCTGCCGGTGGCCGCACACCTGCTGGGCAGGACGGACTGAGACGATGGACGGCACGCCACGGAACGGCACGCCCCTGCCCTGTTCGCCGCTGGATGCCGGGCAGGCGCGCCTGATCGCCGAGTCCTTCCGGCCGATGCAGGCCTGGGGCAGCCGCCGCGATTACTACTACACGCGCGGCAAGCTGGGCAGCGACCCGCTGTATGACGGCGTACTGCAGCACCTTCCCGATGACGGCCAGCCGGTGCTCGACCTGGGCTGCGGGCTGGGCCTGTTCGCGCATGTGCTTCGCCAGCGCGGCCGCCAGCAGCGGTATCTCGGGGTCGACGTGGACAGCGACAAGATCGCCCGTGCGCAGCGCGCCGGCAGTGGCCTGGCCGACGTACGGTTCGACTGTCTGGATGTGCAGGCGCCGTTGCCGGTGCATGGTGGACATGTGCTGCTGCTGGATGTGCTGCAGTACCTGGACGAAGCGCCGCAACTGGAGCTGCTGCGCGCGGTGAGCGCGCGGGTCGCGCCCGGTGGCCGCCTGCTGCTGCGCACGCCGCTGGCGACCGGCGACCGCCGCGACCGCACCACGCGGGTGGCTGACCGACTGGCCTGGCTGGTCGGCTGGATGGGCACGCGACCGCGCCATTACCCGGATCCGCAGCGGCTGCAGGCCACGCTGGCGGCTGCCGGCATGCAGGTGGCTCCGTTGCGTCCGCTGCATGGGCGCACGCCGTTCAACAGCTGGTTGCTGGTGGCCGAGCGGCCGGGAACTGCGGCCAACGGCTGAGCCCCTCGTGGTGGGCGGCTGTCTACGGGGGCTGCCCGGGCGGGATGGGCTGCGCGGGGACGCCGTGAACCCCTCCTTGGGGGCTTAGCCGCGCCATCCATGGCGCGGATACCCCGCGCAGCCCACCCCACCCGGACACGGACGGTTTACGGGCGCGTCCACCACGGAAGACAGGAGAAAAGCGAAGGGCAAACGCGGGTCGCTTCGCTCTTGCCGCGCTGCGCGCTCGCCGGGCATGGCCCGGCGCCACCGGTCACCTGGCCGGCAGTTCGGCTTTCAGGCCGCGCTCGTCCAGCACCTGCAGCACCCGTTCGATGATGGCCAGGTTGTGGCCATGTGCGGCACCTTCATGYAGCAGCACGATCGCGCCCGGGCGCAGGTCCGGGAGCAGACGCGCCAGCACGCCATCCGGGGTGCAGCCGACGCCGTCGTAACCGCGGGCGCTCCAGCCCACGCGCACCAGGCCCAGCTTGCGCAGTACCGGCGCCACGAACGGGTTGGTCATGCCCACCACCGAGCGGTACCAGCGCACCGGTCGCCCACTCACCGCCTGCAGCGCTCGCTGGCAGCCCTCGATCTCCGCCGCCATCGTGCCCGGGCCCAGCCGCCAGAAGCGCGCCTGCGGATGGCTGTGGCTGTGGTTGCCGAGGTCGTGTCCGCGACGCAGGATTTCCTCCACCAGGGCCGGATGCGCCAATACGCGCTCGCCGACCAGGAAAAAGGTCGCCTTCGCCTGGTGCCGGTCCAGCAGATCCAGCACCGCCGGGGTCTGTTCACTGGGGCCGTCGTCGATGGTCAGCCAGACGCTGTTGCCAGCCTCGGGCAACCGGCTCAGCACCGGCGCGTAGAAGCGGCTGTTGGGCAGGAACACCGGCACCATGAACAACGCGTGGCTTGCCACCATCAGGGCCAGGCCCCAGTGCCAGCCCGCCAGCACCCAGACCAGGATCACGGCCAGCTGCGACAGCACCAGCCAGGGCACCCAGCGCCAGGGCTGGGTCGGGATGCGATGCAATGTTCCTGCGTTGGTCATGCCCCATGATGCCATGGGGGGTAGAATTGATGATTCGAATTTTTCGGACCCATGACTGCCATGTCCCTCGATCCCGCCCTGCGTTCGCGCATCGAAACCATCCTCAACGACAACCGCGTCGTGCTGTTCATGAAGGGCCAGCCGTCGATGCCGCAGTGCGGCTTCTCGGCCAAGGCCGTGGGTGCCCTGCAGGACCTGGGCGTGGAGTTCGCCCACGTCAACGTGCTGGCTGACGCGGAGATCCGTGAAGGCATCAAGGCCTATGGCGACTGGCCGACCATCCCGCAGCTGTACATCGACGGCGAACTGGTCGGCGGCAGCGACATCGTGCTGCAGATGGCCGCCAGCGGCGAGCTGAGCAGCGTGCTGGGCCTGGCTGCACCGGACCGCACCCCGCCGCGCATCACCGTCACCCCGGCCGCGGTGGAAATGCTGAAGGGCGCGCTGGCCGATTCGCCGGGTGCGTCGCTGCAGTTGGGCATCGATGCCCGCTTCCAGCCGAACTTCCAGCTGGCCCCGTACGATGAAGGCGCGATCGCCGCCGAGTCCAACGGCCTGCGCGTGCAGTTCGACCTGGCCAGCGCCCGCCGCGCCGATGGCATCACCATCGACTGGGTCGACGACATCCGTGGCAAGGGCCTGGCGATCGACAACCCGAACGCGCCCAAGCCGGTGCAGGAAATCAGCGTGCGTGATGCCGACGACCTGGTGCGTGCCGGCAACGTGATGCTGGTGGACGTGCGCCCGGCCRAAGAACGCGCCATTGCCGCTGTCGGCGTGCCGTTCAAGAGCTTCGATGGCAACGGCCGCGCCGAGCTGGAAGCCCTGCCCAAGGACACCGCCCTGGCCTTCCTGTGCCACCACGGTGGCCGCAGCGCGCAGGCAGCAGAGCAGTTCCGTGCGCTGGGCTTCAGCAAGGTGTTCAACGTCACCGGCGGCATCGATGCCTGGTCGGACGAAGTGGACAACGGCGTGCCGAAGTACTGATCGGCTGCGCTTGATGCACAGGAAAAACGCCGGCGAAAGCCGGCGTTTTCTGTTGAGCCCATCCACGCATGGCGTGGATCTACTCCTTCCGTGTCCCAAGCGCGGGGGCTGACGTTCCGGTTACCCGGCGAACCCGCCTTCGGCCAGGTAATCCAGTTCTTCCGGCGACGGAATGCGGCCAAGCACCGCATTGCGGTGCGGGAACCGGCCGAAGCGGCGGATGATGTCGCGGTGCAGTTCGGCGTACTGCAGGTATTCCTTGTCACCCAGCACGTCGAACATCGCGACCGAGCGGTCCTGGTCCAGCGGATCTTCGGAGTGCTCGAACGGCAGGTAGATGAAGGCGCGCAGTTTGGGGACCAGCTGCAGGTCCAGCCCCTCCTCGATCGCGCGCGTGGCGTAGTGCCGTGCGAGGCCATCGGTGGCATAGGAATGGGCCGTGCCGCGGAAGCAGTTGCGCGGGAACTGGTCCAGCAGCAGCATCAGCGCCAGCGCGCCCTCGGCGCTGCCCAGCCAGTGCTCGCGCGCGCGCGATGCGGCAGCGTGGTGTTCGTCCGCGAACAGCGTACGGAACCGCGCGTCGAACGCATCATCGCGGGCAAACCACTTTTCAGGGCCCGCGTCCTTCCAGAATTCCACCACTTGCGCGGCAACGTCCATCACCTACTCCCCAGGGCCGGCGCGCCGCGCCAGGCCATCATCATCATTCGTCGAAGCGCAGGTGGCGGACCGACTTGCCGTTGCGCCGGATAAGCTTAAGCGCCTCGATGCCGATCTGGATATGGTTTTCCACGAACTGCGAGCTGACCTTGGCGTCGGACGCCTCGGTTTTCACCCCGTCCGGGATCATCGGCTGGTCTGAAACCAGCAGCAGGGCCCCGCTGGGAATGTGGTTGGCGAAGCCGGCAGCGAAGATCGTCGCGGTTTCCATGTCGATGGCCATGCAGCGCATCGCCCGCAGCCGCTCCTTGAAGGCCTCGTCGTGCTCCCAGACCCGGCGGTTGGTGGTGTAGACGGTGCCGGTCCAGTAATCATGGCCGAGGTCGCGGATCATGGTCGAAACCGCACGCTGCAGGGCGAAGGCCGGCAAGGCCGGCACYTCSGGCGGCAGGTAGTCGYYCGAKGTCCCCTCGCCSCGGATGGCSGCGATCGGCAGCACCAGGTCGCCCAGCTCGTTCTTGCGTTTCAGCCCGCCGCACTTGCCCAGGAACAGCACGGCCTTGGGCATCACCGCTGACAGCAGATCCATGATGATCGCGGCATTGGGGCTGCCCATGCCGAAGTTGATCATGGTGATGCCGTCGATGGTGGCGCTGGCCATCGGCCGGTCCAGGCCGATCACCGGCGCCCCGGTCAGCGCGGAGAACGTATGCAGGTAGCCCCCGAAGTTGGTCAGCAGGATGTGCTGGCCGAACTGGTCCAGAGGCACGCCGGTATAGCGCGGAAGCCAGTTGTCGACGATGTCCTGCTTGCTCTTCATGGGCGCTCCGGTACGGCGTGGGGAGCACCATTTTCCGGGAGGCGGTCGTTGCCGTCGAGATGGCCGATGGCGACCCGTGAAAAAGGACACTTGGCAAGCACGCCGCTCCCCGGCTAGCGTCGGTGGGTTGAACACGCTGCCAAGGGGATCTGCATGACATCGACGTTGTTGCGCGCCGGGTTGGGTCTGGCGCTGGTATCGCTGAGCACGGCGCCGGCCGTGGGCGCTTCGCGCTTCGTGGCCGATCCCTACCCGAGCACCTACCAGGCGCACCCCGATGGGCCGCTGCTGATCCAGAACGCAACGGTGCTGACCGGCACCGGCCAGCGCCTCGACAACGCCGATGTGCTGCTGCGCGATGGCCGCATCGTCGCCGTCGGCGATGCGCTGCAGGTCGATGCCAGCGTCACCCGCATCAACGCCGACGGCAAGTGGGTGACGCCCGGCCTGATCGACGTGCACTCGCACCTGGGCGTCTATCCCAGCCCCGGTGTCGGCGCGCACAGCGACGGCAACGAGATGACCGCGCCGGTCACCGCCAACGTCTGGGCCGAGCACTCGGTATGGCCGCAGGACCCCGGTTTCCAGGCGGCGCTGGCAGGCGGAGTGACCAGCATGCAGGTGCTGCCCGGCTCGGCCAACCTGGTCGGTGGCCGCGGCGTAACGCTGAAGAACGTGCCTGCCACCACCTACCAGGCAATGAAGTTCCCCGGCGCGCCGTGGGGCCTGAAAATGGCCTGCGGCGAAAACCCCAAGCGCGTCTACGGTGGCGGCAAGGGCGTGGCACCTGCAACGCGGATGGGCAACGTGGCCGGTTACCGCGCAGCCTTCATCGACGCAGCCGACTACATCGCCAAGAACAAGCCGAAGCCGGCCAAGCGCAAGGGCTGGTTCGGCAGCGACAAGGGCGACAGCGCCGGTGATGCCGGCGGCAAGCGCGACCTCAAGCTGGATACGCTCGCCGGTGCGATCCAGGGCGATATCCGCGTGCACATCCACTGCTATCGCGCCGATGAAATGGCCACCATGCTCGACCTGTCCAAGGAATTCGGCTTCAAGGTGGCCGCCTTCCACCACGGCGTGGAGGCCTACAAACTGGCCGACCGGCTGGCGGCCGAAGGCGTGTGCGGGGCACTGTGGGCCGACTGGTGGGGCTTCAAGATGGAAGCCTTCGACGGCATCGCCGAGAACATCGCGCTGGTCGACCGGCCGAAGAACAGCTGCGCCATCGTCCACTCCGACTCGCCCGAGGGCATCCAGCGCCTGAACCAGGAGGCAGCCAAGGTGATGGCCGCCGCGCGCCGCGCGCACATGCCGGAGATCGCGCCGGAACGCGCGATCACCTGGATGACCGCCAACGCCGCCAAGGCGCTGGGCATCGAGGCGCAGACCGGCACGCTGGAGGCCGGAAAGATGGCCGACGTGGTGATCTGGAACGGCAATCCCTTCAGTTCGTATGCACTGGCCGAGCAGGTGTTCGTCGATGGCCGCCGTGTGTACGACCGCAGCACGCCATCGGCAACGCCGCGGTCGGATTTCCAGCTTGGACAGGAGTTGCGCTGATGGGCATGTTGAACAAGCGCCGCCGGGCATGGCCCGGCGCTACCTTGGTTGCGCTGTTGGTGATGACAACCGCAGCCTCGGCGCAGGACCTGCTGGTGCGCGGTGCGACGGTCGCTACCGCCAGCGCACGTGGCAACGTGGAAGATGCCGATGTGCTGGTGCAGGGCGGCATCATCCGTGCGGTGGGCCGGGGCCTGTCCACACCGGCCGGTGTGCCGGTGGTCGAAGCCAAGGGACGCATGCTGACCCCTGCCCTGTTCGGTGGCATCACCGAGATCGGCATCGAGGAAGTATCCGGTGAATCAAGCACGGTCGACAGCGCACTGAAGATCGGCGAGCAGCCGCTACGCCCGGAGTTCGACGTGACACTGGCCTATAACCCGGCATCCGTGCTGATTCCGGTGGCGCGCCTGGACGGCATCGGCTTCACTGCGCTGGGCGCGGCCACCGGCGGTGGCTTCGTCGCCGGCCAGGGCGGCGTGGTGCGTTTCGATGGCAGTGCCGACCCGATCGGCCCGCGCGCGCTGTTCCTGCGCCTGGGTGCTGCAGCATCTGAACTGACCGGTCAATCGCGCGCGGCGCAGTGGATGCTGCTGCAGCAGATGGTGGACGAGGCACGCGGCCAGGTGGCCGCCGATTCGCCGCATGCGCTGCTGACCCCGGCCGGCCGCCGCACGCTCGCCCGCTATCTGTCCGGGCAGGGCCGCATCGTGGTGGAAGTGGACCGCGCGGCCGACATCCGCCAGCTGCTGCGCTGGGCGGCCCGCGAGAGGGTGAAGATCGCCGTCGCCGGCGGTGCCGAGGCCTGGCAGCTGGCACCGGAACTGGCAGCGGCCAAGGTGCCGGTGTTCGTCGACGCACTGGGCAACCTGCCGACGACCTTCGACCAGATCGGCGCCACCTTGGAAAACGCCGCGCGGTTGCAGCGCGCGGGCGTACCGGTGGCCTTCGCCCAGCGCGATGATGCCTCGCACAACGCACGCAAGATGCGCCAGCTGGCCGGCAATGCGGTGGCCAACGGCCTGCCCTGGGCCGACGGACTGGCCGGGCTGACCCGGGTACCGGCCGAGGTGCTGGGCGTGGCCGACCAGATCGGCAGCATCGAGCCGGGCAAGCGTGCCGACCTGGTGCTGTGGGAAGGCGATCCGCTGGATGTGGCGCACTATGCCGAGCAGGTCTGGCTGGGCGGCCGCGCGATGCCGATGCGCTCGCGCCAGACCGAACTGCGCGACCGCTACCTGCAGCGCAACGCGCAACCCTGACCGTAACCAGGAGCCATCGATGCCCACCCTGCGCTGGTATTTCGACTTCGTCTCGCCCTATTCCTACCTGCACTGGCAGAAGGTGAAGCAGCTGCCGCAGTTCGGGCGCATCCAACCGGTGCCCATCGCCTTTGGTGCGGTACTGCACCATCTGGGCAACCTGGGCCCGGCGGAGATCCCGGCCAAGCGCCGCTTCATGTACCGCCAGCTGCTGTGGACCGCGCAGGCCGAGGGCACGCCACTGCGCTTCCCGCCCGGGCACCCGTTCAATCCGCTGGCGGCCCTGCGCCTGTGCCTGGCCGCCGGTGCCAGCACTGCGGCAGTGGACGTGCTGTTCGATTGGATCTGGCGCGACGGCCACGCCGGCGACACGGCCGAGGCCCTGCGCGAACCCGCCGCCCGGCTGGGTATCAGCGACGTAGAGGCGGCCATTGGCGAGCCGGCCATCAAGGAGCAACTGCGACGCAACACCGAGGCGGCGATCGAGGCCGGGGTGTTCGGCGTGCCGACCCTGGCCATCGACGGCGAACTGTTCTGGGGCAACGATACCCACCCGCTGATGGCGGCGGTGCTGGACGACCCCAGCCTGCTGGACCGGCCGGACTGGCAGCAGGCGGTGGCCCTGCCGGTGGCGGTGCAGCGCAGTCGCTGAACAGGGAGCGGCGCGTTTCCCTCGCGCGCCCGCCCCCGTTTTGAGATAGTTTTCACATTTCCGAACCTACAACCGCCCTGGAGGGGGAGCCGCGGATGCGCATCGGAATCGTCGTCGACTCGGCCTGCGACCTGCCGCAGGACTTCATTGCCGAGCACAACATCGTGCTGCTGCCGATCACCGTGCGGATCGGCGAAGCGGTGCTCGCCGACCACCGCGACGAGCAGGCAACGCTCAGCTTCCTGCACGCGCACGTCGCCGAGCACGGCGCCGAAGCGGAGACCATCCCCTTCAGCGTCAACCAGATCCGCGACCTGTTCCTGCAACGCTTGGTGATCGACTACGACCATGTGTTCTGCATGACCATCACCAAGACCCGCAGCCCGATCCACGACAATGCACTGCAGGCCAGCTTCGCCATCCTCAACGACTACAAGCCGGTGCGGCAGGCGGCCGGCTTCAACTCGCCGTTCGCGCTGCGCGTGCTGGATACCCAGAACCTGTTCGCCGCCCAGGCGGTGACGGCGGTGGAAGCGGTGCGGCTGCGCGCCAGTGATGCCAGCGTGCAGCAGATCCGCGAGCGCCTGGAAGAACTGGCCGGCAACGTGCACGGCTACATGGTCACCCGCGACCTGTACTACATGCGTGCCCGCGCCCGGCACAAGGGCGACCGAAGCGTCGGCCTGCTCAGCGCCGCACTGGGCAGTGCGCTGGACATCAAGCCGGTGTTGCATGGTTATCGCGGGCAGACCGGGCCGGTGGCGAAGATCAAGGGTTTCGACAATGCCGTGCTGAAGCTGTTCGGCGTGGTCGGCCAGCGCGTACGCGCCGGCCTGATGACGCCGACCGTGTGCGTCAGCTACGGCGGCGAACTGGACGAGCTGCGTGCCCTGCCCGGCTATGCGCAGATGAAGGAGGTCTGCGCCGGCCATGGCGTGACCGTGTACGAATCGGTGATGAGCCTGACCGGCATGGTCAACGTCGGCAAGGGCGCGGTCACCGTGGGTTTTGCCGATGGGCCGCATCGATTTGAATGAAGGCCAACCGCGCTCTGGAATCTGCACATCGATTCCACCGCGCCTATGCCAGCCTAGCCGCACCTCAAGGAGATCAACATGCCTGCGCAGTACCACATCAGCCTGCCCGAACCGTCCAAGGCCCGCGGCAACGACCCCGACCTGTCTTTCCATTCGCAGGGCGCTGCCGGCTTCGCCGAAGAACTGCAGAACGCGCTGCGCAATGGCAGCCTGTTCGAGCGCTGGCGCGACAAGCAGCCGGACCCGGATGCGGTGGAGCCGCAGTGGGGCGCGACCGATCCGGAGGCCACCGTGACCGGTGAGCAGAAGGACCTGCGCATCAACCTGGTGGCCACCACCCGCATCGACAGTGACGTGTTCAAGCAGCGCCTGCGCCTGCTGGCCGGGCACCACTGGGAACTGCGCGACGTGCGTTGAGTTCCGCCTCTGGTAGGCGCCAACCTTGGTTGGCGCTTTCCTGAAGGCTGCCAACCAAGGTTGGCCACTACCGGCTTCACCTTGCCGAGCTGCCGGCCAGCGGCCGGCACTACCCGGCACCTGGGTGTGCTGGTATCGTGCCGCCGCCAACGGTGACCGCACGGATTGCACATGGACCCCAAGCTGAAAGCGCTCATCGAGCAGACCAACCTGTCGGACCTGCTGCCGCCGGCGCCTCGGGAAATGGACCTGCAGCAGCCGGTGGCACCGCCGGAACCCGCAAAACCGCAGCCCGCCCGTTCCACCAGCGATGCACTGCAGGTGCATTTCGGTGGTACCGACATGGTCGGAAAGCTCGCCAATGCGCCCACCAGTGGACGGATAAAGACCTTCGCCATGATCCTGCTGGGCGGGCCGACCATCGTGTTCGGCCTGCTTCTGCTGGGCATGGTCTGGACCGAGCCGGGCAAGTCAGTGCTCGCGCTGGTCTACGGCACGGTCATCGCAGCGGTGTTGATCGGTATCTGGCCTTATCTGCTGTTCCGCAAACGCGAAAAGCCGGCGGCCTGACGCGGGCTGCCTGCCAGGATAGTGCCGGGCGCTGGCCGGCAACTCATGCAGACGGCACCTGCCGGCCAGCGGCCGGCACTACCCAACCTGCGCCTTACCAACCGCCGCCCAGGGCGCGATACAGCTCTACGCGTGCAATCGCGGCGGTCGCCCGGCTGTTGGCCAGCGCGGCCTGGTTGTCCAGCGCGATGCGCTGGGTGCTCAATACATCCAGCATGTCGACCACGCCGGCCTGGTACTGCCGACGCGCCGCACCCAGCGCCGTCTCGCTCTCATCCACCGCCACGTGCAGCTGCGCGGCACGCTGCTGTTCGGCGGCATAGCCGTCGATGGCATCGTCCACTTCATGCCAGGCCTGCAGCACGGTACGGCGGAACTGCAGGGCCGCCTGTTGC
>NZ_JBFTNR010000021.1:0-12331 GCF_056665995.1 Stenotrophomonas sp. 05L44_2 | reverse complement strand
GCCCTGCGGAAGGAACAAGGCCAGCGAATACTGGTCCAGCAGCACCAGCGGCAGGATCAACGCGCCGGTCAGCAGGAAGTTGAACGCGATGCCCTGGCGTGCGGTACCGCGCACGCGATCCCAGCGCTGCGCACCGACATTCTGCGCGRCCATCGACGAACACGCCGCACCGATCGCCATCGCCGGCATCTGCACATAGTTCCACAGCTGCAGCGATGCACCGTAGGCTGCGCCGGTGTCAGTGCCGTACTGGTTGACCATGGTCATCAGCATGATCACCGACAGCGAGATCAGCACCATCTGCAGGCCCATCGGCACGCCCTTGACCACCAGCGCGCGCAGGATGGTCATGTCCAGCTTGAACAGGTGCATGTCGGCGCGGCCCAGCCACAGCGTGTGCCGCTTGTGCCGCATGTACAGCAGCAGGCCGGCCAGCGACAGCGTCTGCGACACCAGCGTGGCCCAGGCCGAGCCGGCGATGCCCAGTTCCGGGAACGGCCCCATGCCGAAGATCAGCACCGGGTTCAGGGCGATGTCCAGCACCACCGAGACCAGCAGGAAGCGGAAGGGCGTGCGCGAATCGCCGGCACCGCGCAGCGCCGCACTGAGGAAGGCGAAGGCGTACAGCGTTGGCATCGCCAGGAAGATGATGCGCAGGTAGGCCTCGGCCAACGGCAGCGAGGCGGCGGGCGTGCCCATCGCCGCCAGCAGCGGGTGGGCCAGGAACCAGCCGGCGATGGCGATGATCACCGACAGGCCGATGAAGAACGTGGCGCTGGTGCCGACCACGCGTCGTGCCTGGGCGATGTCGCGCGCACCGATGGCCTGGCCGATCAGGATGGTCGAGGCCATGCCGAAGCCGAACACCGAACCGATCAGGAAGAACATGATGTTGTTGGCGTTCGCGGTCGCGGTCAGTGCCGCTTCGCCAAGGAAGCGCCCCACCCATACCGCATTCACCGAGCCGTTCAGCGACTGCGCGATGTTGCCTGCCAGGATCGGCAGCGCGAACAGCAGCAGGTTGCGGCCGATCGGGCCGGAGGTCAGGTCAAGCGGCGCTTTGGCCATGGAGTGGTGATCGATTCCCGGGAGGCGCACACTAGCATCAAGCCGGTTTGCAGGATGTGGCAATGCATCAACCACAACAGGCGATGCGGATGATCGTGGCGGCCTTGATCGCAGCGGCACTGGCCGCATGTTCGTCGGGTGACCGGCTGGGCGATACCCAGGTGCGGCCGACCGACCGCCCCGAGTGCCTGGTCGGCAGCCAGCGCCAGGACCTGGCGGCCGGCACGCCGGCATTGATCGGGGGCAGCGGCTGCCGCACCGACCCCGACAATCCGCGCCCCCTGAACAAGCGAACGGAGTAGTCCCCACCGATGTCCGAGCTTTCCCCGTTGGCGCCCAGCGTCCGTCTGGACATCTGGTTGTGGGCGGCCCGCTTCTTCAAGACCCGCAGCCTGGCCAAACAGGCGATCGAGACCGGCAAGGTATCCGTGGCCGGGCAGCGTCCGAAATCCTCGCGCGCAGTACGCGTGGGAGAGCAGCTGCTGGTCGATCGCGGTGAAGAACACTTCGAGATCCAGGTGCTGGGCCTGAGCGACCAGCGCGGTCCGGCGCCGGTGGCGCAGCAGTTGTATGCCGAGAGCGAAGCCTCCAAGGCCCGCCGCGCCGAACAGCGTGCGCTGCGCATTGCCGCGCGTGATGGCTACCAGGCACCGGAGCACAAGCCGGACAAGCGCGCACGCCGGTTGATCCGTGCACTGGGTGATATCGACGCCCTGTGACGGCGCCGCCCGGGCGCTGGTAGTCGCCCACCTTGGTGGGCGTTGCGCCATGTGCCGACCAGGGTCGGCATCCACCGGGTAAAGACCCCGCAGCAGTGCCTGGTAGTCGCCCACCTTGGTGGGCGCCGTGCCATGTGCCGACCAGGGTCGGCATCTACCGGGTAAAGGCCCCGCAGCAGTGTCTGGTAGTCGCCCACCTCGGTGGGCGCTGTTCCATGTGCCGACCAAGGTCGGCATCTACCGGGTAAAGACCCCGCAGCAGTGTCTGGTAGTCGCTCACCTCGGTGGGCGCCGTGCCATGTGCCGATCAAGGTCGGCATCCACCGGGTAAAGACCCCACAGCGGGGTCGGGTAGTCGCCCACCTTGGTGGGCGCCGTGCCATGTGCCAACCAAGGTTGGCACCTGGCATATCCGGTCAACCGTGCAGGTCGTAGCGATCCAGTTCCATCACCCGGGTCCAGGCGGCGATGAAATCCTGCACGAACTTCTTCTCGCCATCGGCGCTGGCGTAGACCTCGGCCAGGGCSCGCAGCWCGGCGTTGGAGCCGAACACCAGGTCGGCACGGGTGCCGGTCCAGCGCGCAGCGCCATCGCTGCGGCCGCGGCCTTCATAGCTTTCGCGACCGGTCGCCTTCCAGGTGGTGCCCATGTCCAGCAGGTTGACGAAGAAGTCGTTGCTCAGCGTGCCGGGACGGCTGGTGAACACGCCGTGCCTGCCACCGTCGGCATTGGCGCCGAGCACGCGCAGGCCACCGACCAGGGCGGTCATTTCCGGTGCGGTGAGGGTCAGCAGCTGTGCCTTGTCGATCAGCAGCGCCTCACCCGGCACGCTGTAAGCGCCCTTGAGGTAGTTGCGGAAACCATCGGCAGCCGGTTCCAGCACCGCGAACGATTCGACGTCGGTCTGTTCCTGGCTGGCATCGGTGCGGCCCGGAGTGAACGGCACGCTAAGGTCATGGCCGCCGGCCTTCGCTGCCTGCTCGATGCCGACGCCACCGGCCAGCACGATCAGGTCGGCCAGCGACACCTGCTTGCTGCCCGCGCCGTTGAACTCGGCCTGGACCTTTTCCAGCGCGGCCAGCACCTTGCCCAGCTGCTGCGGCTGGTTCACCGCCCAGTCCTTCTGCGGTGCCAGGCGCACGCGCGCACCATTGGCGCCGCCRCGCTTGTCSGAMCCGCGGWAGGTCGAGGCCGAGGCCCACGCCGTGGACACCAGCTCGGCCACGCTCAGACCGGTCGCTGCGATCTTCTGCTTCAGCGCGGCGATGTCCTTGGCGTCGATCAACGGGTGCCTGGCTTCCGGCACCGGGTCCTGCCAGATGAATTCCTCGGCCGGAATCTCCGGGCCGAGATAGCGCGCACGTGGGCCCATGTCGCGATGGGTCAGCTTGAACCAAGCGCGGGCGAAGGCATCGGCGAACTCCTGCGGATCAGCAAGGAATTTCCGCGAGATCTTTTCGTAGGCCGGGTCCATGCGCAGCGACAGGTCGGTGGTCAGCATGGTCGGGCGGTGCTTTTTCGACGGATCGTGCGCATCGGGAATCACTGCGTCCGCATTCTTGGCGACCCACTGGTGCGCGCCGGCCGGGCTCTTGCTCAGCTCCCATTCGTGGCCGAACAGGATCTCGAAGAAGTCGTGGCTCCACTGCGCGGGGGTGCGGGTCCAGGTGACTTCCAGGCCGCTGGTGATGGTGTCGCCGCCCTTGCCRCTGCCGAAGCTGTTGGCCCAGCCCAGGCCCTGGCTTTCCAGGCCCGCTGCTTCCGGTTCCTTGCCGACGTTGTCGGCCGGGCCGGCACCATGGGTCTTGCCGAAACTGTGGCCACCGGCGATCAGGGCGACGGTTTCCTCATCGTCCATCGCCATGCGGCCGAAGGTGTCGCGGATGTCATGCGCGGCCAGCACCGGATCGGGATTGCCATCCGGGCCTTCCGGGTTCACATAGATCAGGCCCATCTGTACCGCGGCCAGCGGGTTTTCCAGTTTGCGCGAGTGCACATCGCCATCAGCGTCGTCATCGGACACCAGCACGCCGTGGTCCTCTTGCACGCCCTCCGAGCCGTGCTTGTAGCGCACGTCGCCACCGAGCCAGGTGGTCTCGCGGCCCCAGTACACGTCCTGGTCCGGCTCCCAGGTATCGGGACGGCCGCCGGCAAAGCCGAGCGTCTTGAAGCCCATCGACTCCAGTGCGACGTTGCCGGTCAGGATCAGCAGGTCGGCCCAGGAAATGGCCTGGCCATATTTCTGCTTGATCGGCCACAGCAGGCGTCGCGCCTTGTCCAGGCTGACGTTGTCGGGCCAGCTGTTGAGCGGAGCGAAGCGCTGCTGGCCGCGGCCACCACCACCACGGCCGTCATCGATGCGGTAGGTGCCGGCGCTGTGCCAGGCCATGCGGATGAACAGGCCGCCGTAGTGGCCGAAGTCGGCTGGCCACCAGTCCTGCGAGTCGGTCATCAACGCCTTCAGGTCGGCCTTCAGGGCGCTGTAGTCCAGCCCGTTGAAGGCCTTGGCGTAGTCGAAGCCCGTATCAAGGGGATTGGAGCGCGTGGAGTGCTGGTTGAGCAGATCCACGCGCAGCTGGTTCGGCCACCAGTCGCGGTTGGTCGTCGCATCACCGACGACGGCATGGTTGAACGGGCACTTCGCTTCGCTTTTCATGGGTCTCTACCTGTGGGCTGGCGAATGAGGGAATCAGATCGCTTACCCACCATAGGCATCGCCTAATGATGGGTAAATTCGATTGATTCAACCGATGCGATAGTGGCCGCCTATGGCAGGCGGCGCTTGCATCGTTGTGCGCGATCAGCGCTTGAGCAGGCCCGCGCCGAGCTTGAACAGATCGCTGGCGCCGAACTGGCCATCGCCGTCCTGATCGAGCGCACCGCCGAGCAGGCTGCCGATGCCACCGCCGGATTGCTGTGCTTCCTGCCCCAGGGCCTGGCTGAGCTGGCCGGCGTTGCCGCTCTGGGCAAACCGCTGGGCCAGGAACGACATGACGATGGGGGCCAGGATCGCCAGCAGCTGGCTGGACCTGCCGCTGTCCAGGCCGGTCTTCTGGCCCAGCACTTCGGCCGCCTGCGAGGTCTGCCCACCGAACACGTGGCCGAGGATGCCGGCACCGTTGGTGGCGTTGCCGCCGCCACCGCCCATCACCGCGCCGAGGATGCTGCCGATGTCGAAACCGCCGCCAGCACCGCCACCGCCGCCCGAACCGAGGTGGTCGCGCTGCAGGGCATTGAGGAGGGACTGCGCACCCTGCGGCTCGCTGGCGTTCTGGCCCATCGCGCCGAGCAGCAGCGGCAGCGCGCTGCCGACGGCCTGGGTAGCCTGGCTGCTGTCCAGGCCGAGCTGCTGCGAGACCTGCTGCAGGCCTTGGCCCTGCTGCAGCTGCTGGAAGAGGGATGCAGCAAGGGATTCGGTGTTCATGGCGGTCTCCGGTCTGTGAAGGACGAACCGCCCGAGCATAACGCCGTGTACACGACGGCAATGCGAAGGCTTCATGGCGGGCGTCCGCCGGGCAGGGCCGGCGGAACCTGCGGCCTGCCTTACAGCAGCGCCTTCAACCGGTACAGCGCTTCCAGTGCCTGCTTCGGGGTCAGCTCGTCCGGGTCGATCGCGGCCAGCGCCTCCTGCGCCTTGTTCGGCGGAGCGGCAAACAGCCCGAACTGCTGCGGGGCATCCAGCGCCTGCGGGGCGAGTTCGGCGGCATGGCTTTCGCCGCCGCGCTGTTCCAGTTCGGCCAGGCGTCGGCGCGCCTGTGCCACGGTGGCACGCGGCAGGCCGGCCAGGGCAGCCACCTGCAGGCCGAAGCTGCGGTTGGCCGGACCGTCCTTCACTGCATGCATGAACACCAGTGCTTCGCCGTGCTCGACGGCATCCAGATGCACGTTGGCGATGCCGCTGCGGCCGCCTTCGTGCTGTTCGTCGGCCAACGCGGTCAGTTCGAAGTAATGGGTCGCAAACAGCGTGTAACAGCGGTTTTCGTAGGCGAGGTGGCGCGCTACCGCGTCGGCCAGGGCCAGGCCGTCGTAGGTGGACGTGCCGCGGCCGATCTCGTCCATCAGCACCAGCGAATGCGCGGTGGCGTGATGCAGGATGTAGCTGGTTTCGGCCATCTCGACCATGAAGGTCGACTGCCCGCGGGCAAGGTCATCGCCTGCGCCGATGCGGGTCAGGATGCGGTCGATCGGGCCGATCAGCGCACGGCTGGCCGGCACGAAGCTGCCGATGTGGGCCAGCAGCACGATCAGCGCGTTCTGCCGCATGTAGGTCGATTTACCGCCCATGTTCGGGCCGGTRATSACCAGCATGCGACGGTCCGGGTGCAGATCCAGGTCGTTGGGCTCGAACGGCTGGTCACGCACCGCTTCCACCACCGGATGGCGGCCGCGCTCGATCTTCAGGCACGGCTCGGCCTGCAGCTCCGGGCGCGCCCAGTCCAGCGCCTGCGCACGTTCGGCGAAGGCGGCCAGCACGTCCAGTTCGCTGAGTGCGGCAGCACACTGCTTGAGCGGCTCCAGCTGGGTGCCCAGCGTGTCCAGCAGCTGCTCGTACAGGTACTTTTCGCGCGACAGCGAACGGTCGCGGGCGGACAGCACCTTGTCTTCGAACGCCTTCAGTTCTTCGGTGATGTAGCGCTCGGCGTTGGTCAGTGTCTGCCGGCGGGTGTAGTGCACCGGCGCACGGTCGGACTGGCCCTTGCTGATTTCGATGTAGTAGCCGTGCACACGGTTGTAGCCGACCTTCAGGGTGGCGATGCCGCTGCTCTCGCGCTCGCGCTGCTCCAGGTCGACCAGGAACTGGTCGGCGTGGGTCGACAGGCGGCGCAGCTCATCCAGCTCGGCGTCGAAGCCATCGGCCAGCACGCCACCATCGCTGAGCTTGAGCGGCGGCATGTCGGCGATCGCGCTGGCCAGCAGGTGGGCGCATTCGTCGTGTTCRCCGAGCGCGGCGTGCAGGGTCTGCAAGCGCGGTGAATCCAGCGGTGCCAGCACCTCGCGTACGGCCGGCAGCAGGCCGAGGCCATCGCGCAGGGTGGAGAAGTCGCGCGGCCGTGCCGAGCGCAGGGCAACGCGGGTGAGAATGCGTTCAAGGTCGCCGAGGCGGCGGAACTGTTCGCGGATATCTGCGTCCGCGC
The DNA here is from genome assembly GCF_056665995.1 of Stenotrophomonas sp. 05L44_2. Classification (NCBI taxonomy): domain Bacteria; kingdom Pseudomonadati; phylum Pseudomonadota; class Gammaproteobacteria; order Lysobacterales; family Lysobacteraceae; genus Stenotrophomonas; species Stenotrophomonas sp. 05L44_2. The sequence continues at coordinate 5,408 of NZ_JBFTNR010000021.1, read as the reverse complement.
CACGGTCGATCAGTGTTTCCACCGCGTGGTGGCGCTGCACCAGCACCTCGCGCAGGCGCAGCGGCCGATGCAGCCAGCGGCGCAGCAGGCGGCCGCCCATCGGCGTCACCGTGCTGTCGAGCACGCCGAGCAGGGTATTGCGGGTATCGCCGTCGACGCGGGTGTCCAGCTCCAGATGGCGCCGCGTTGCCGCGTTCATCGCGATCGCTTCGCCGGCGGTTTCCATCGAGATGGACGTAAGGTGCGGCAGGCGCTGCTTCTGGGTTTCCTCGACATAGCCGAGCAGGGCGCCGGCAGCGGCCGTTGCGCGCGGCTTGTCGTCGATGCCGAAGCCGCTCAGGTCATGCAGCTTGAAGAAGTTCAGCAGCTGGCGGCGGCCACTGTCGGCGTCGAACAGCCATGGCGCGCGGCGACGCACGCCGCTGCGCTGGCGCAGGAACTCCGGCCAGTTCTCCTCATCCGGCACCAGCAGTTCGGCCGGCTCCAGGCGCGCGAGTTCGGCTTCCAGCGCGTCATCGGTGTCCACTTCGTTGACCAGGAAACGGCCGCCGGCCAGGTCGGCCCAGGCCAGGCCATAGCCGCTCTTGTTGCGCGACAGGGCCATCAGCAGGGTGTCGCGACGCTCGTCCAGCAGCGCTTCGTCGGTGACCGTGCCGGGGGTGACGATGCGCACCACCTTGCGTTCGACCAGTCCCTTGGCCAGTGCCGGGTCGCCGATCTGTTCGCAGATCGCCACCGATTCGCCCAGCGCGACCAGTCGTGCCAGGTAGCCCTCGTAGGCGTGCACCGGCACGCCGGCCATCGGAATCGGTGCACCACCGGAGCTGCCACGCTGGGTCAGGGTGATGTCGAGCAGGCGCGCGGCCTTGCGCGCGTCGTCGTAGAACAGCTCGTAGAAGTCGCCCATGCGGAAGAACAGCAGCAGGTCCGGGTAGTCGGACTTGGCTGCGAAGAACTGCTTCATCAGCGGGGTGTGTTCGGCGGACTTGTCTTTGGACATGGGACTCGTGGATCAGGGGCGTCCGCTCGCGCCGGAGGGCAGCGGGGCGGAGCCGGTACAGGGCTGTCCATGGTAACTGGTCGCGGCAGGGGGGACGCTTTTGCCGGGGGCGTGGCACGTGTCGCAGGTGAACAGCTGCGGTGGCGCGTGCGACTCTCAATGGTTGTGCGGGAGGCTCGGGCGATGGGCAATTGCGAGTGAAACGGTCGTTGCCGGCGCCAGCCTGCTGGTGCTGGGTGAATCCGCGTTATGGGTCACAGCTTTCGGAGGGATGTCCGGCGGAGGGTGGATCGCCGCAATCGGGCGGTCAAACGGAGTCATGCATGTTCCTTCGGGTGTTGCTTGCGATATTTCTGGCCTGCACCGCGGGTCTTTCCCTGGCGGCAGAGGCGGCGCCGTCGAATGACCTGCACCACCTTGCGTTGCGGGTGCTGCACGACGGGGTCCCCGCGTTCTCGCCCCGGCTGAGCGTGCGGCAGGGGCGCACGGCGACCGTCGCGCTGGAGGGCAGGCATGGGCAACGCTATAGCCTGGTGGTCGACATTGCCGAAGCGGAGGCCATCGTCGGCGAAGCGGGTGCAGACCTGCAGTGGAGCCTGTGGCAGGACGGGACGCTGCTGCAGAAGGGCGCATTGACGATCTCTCCGGCGATGGTGCAGGCGGCGGCACTGGAGGGGCGGCCGCTGGGTGTCCGCAAGCGTGGGCTGGGCGGGGTACAGGCCGACGTCCAGGTGCTGGACTATTCGGTGGAGGCGTCGCCCTTGGGAGGAGATGGCAGGGCGACTGCCTGTGCCATCGCCTCGCCAATGGCAACCGCTCGCGATAAGGGATGTTGTGCAGCGAAGTGCCAGGATGGCAGCGGACAGTCGCTCAAGTGCTGTGGTGCAAGCTCCTGCTGTGCATGTGGTACCTGTTGCCACGTTCCTTGATGGGCGTCGGCAGCAGGCGTGGCAGCCTCAGGCCTGTACCAGGGTGATGTCCGGGTGGCTGGCGAAGATCTCCATCACGATGTCGAAGTAGGTCTGCCCCTCGCCACGTTGCAGGGCGTCCAGCTGGCGGCCGATGGTTTCGGCATTGAACGTACCCGGCTGCCGCAGCTTGTCTTCCAGCCACGCGCGCGTGGCCTCCAATCCGAGTGCCTCTCGGCTGCGGTCGATGTCGCGCCAGACCAGCGTGGCGGTTTCGTGCCCGGCCAGCGCGCCATAACCGCCGTTCAGCAGATCGTCCAGCCCATCGAGACTGGGCCCGAGCTGCCAGGCTTCGCCGGCCATGAATACCCGGTTGATCTCCGCATAGAGGCTGGGGATATCAACAATGGCGGTGCCATTGATCTGCAGGAATACGGTCATGCGCCGACTGTAGCGTGGGCCGGCGAAAGGCGTTGTGCTGAACGCCGTTGCTTTGCGACGTGGCGCGTGCGTGCGCATACTCTGGATCTCTGCCTGCGGTGTTCTGTCCCCGTAGTCCTGGGCATTTGAAAATTTCCCTATAGAAATCCTTCGGGCGGCCGATAGCCTATGCGCCACTTCGCGTCGGGCGCGGTGGCATGCCGTTGCATACCCCCGGCGAACCTCGATTCAAGCCATTGGGTTGGCCCTTCTCCTTTCCGGGAGCAGGACCGCTGACGCGTGGCATCAACACGTGGAATTGATTGTGCAAGCAAGGAAGATGTCTGTGCGCGGTGCGCGCCGCAGTGGTGGAGGGTTGGTGCTTCTGGGCATGGCCTTCAGTGTTGCTGCCCAGCAGGTGGGTGACCCGGGCGCGCAGGAGCTGCTGCGCCAGCAGGAACGAGAACGCGTGCTGCGCGAGCAGCAGGAAAGCCGGCCCGATGTACGCCTGAAGAGCAGCCAGGGTGAACAGGGGGAGCGCCTGCCGACGCAGGAGCAGCCCTGCGTGCGTATTGATCGCATCGTGCTGGACGGCGAGGGTGCCAAGGGCTTCCAGTGGGCATTGGCCGCAGCCGATCCGCGCGAAGATCCCGCCAGCGGCCGCTGCCTGGGCACTGAAGGCATCAACGTGGTGATGAAGCGCGTACAGAACGCGATCATCGCGCGTGGCTATGTCACCACCCGCGTGCTGTCGGCCCCGCAGGATCTGAATACCGGCACGCTGACACTGTCGGTGGTGCCCGGGCGATTCCGCGAGGCGGTGTTCACCGAGGCGGATGGGCGGCATCCGGCCATCGCCAATGCGCTGCCGATCCGCAGTGGCGGCCTGTTGAACCTGCGCGACATCGAGCAGGGGCTGGAGAACCTGCAGCGCGTGCCCACCGTCACTGCTGACATCAAGATCGCACCTGCAGACGGCGAAGGCGCCGCGCCCGGGCAGAGCGACCTGAACATCGACTGGAAACAGCGTTCGCCGGTGCGTGCCAGCCTGACCCTGGACGATGCAGGCAGCCAGGGCACCGGCAAGCTGCAGGCCAACGCCACGCTGTCGTTGGACAACCCGCTGGGCCTGAACGAGCTGTTCTACGTCAGCGCGGGGCGCGGCGTGTTCAATGGCAAAGGCAAGGACACCAACAGCTGGACCGCGCACTACGACGTGCCCTACGGCTACTGGCTGTTCGGCGCCACGGCCAGTGCCTACGACTACAGCCAGACCGTGGTGGGCGCGTACGAAAGCTATGACTACAGCGGCCGCAGCGGCAACGCCGAGGCACGCGTGGATCGCCTGTTGCTGCGCAATGCCAAGACCAAGCTGGGCATCTACGGCCGCGGCTGGCAGCGCACGTCGAAGAACTACATCGACGATACCGAGATCGAGGTGCAGCGTCGCCGTACCTCGGGCTGGGAGCTCGGCCTGACCCACAAGCAGTTCATCGGTGCGGCCACGCTTGATGCCACGCTGGCATACCGGCGCGGCACCGGTGCCTTCCATGCACTGCGCTCCCCGGAAGAGATGGCCCGGGCGTGGGATCCAAGCCTGCCGTTGGAAGGCACCTCGCGGATGAAGCTGATCACGGCTGACGCGCAGTTCAGCGTGCCGTTCCAGCTGGGCAAGCAGCGCCTGCGCTACACCGCTGCCTGGCGCGCGCAGTGGAACCGCACACCGTTGTCGCCACAGGATCGCTTTGCGATCGGCGGCCGCTACACGGTGCGTGGCTTCGATGGCGAAAGCTCGCTCAGCGGCGAGCGCGGCTGGTCGCTGCGCAACGACCTGTCGCTGGGTATCGGCGGCGGCCAGGAGTTCTACGTCGCCGCCGACTACGGCCGCATCGGCGGGCCATCGGCGCAATGGCAATCCGGCCGGGATCTGGCCGGCATGGCATTGGGCCTGCGCGGCGGCTGGCAGCAGCTTTCCTGGGACGGTTTCGTGGGCTCGGCCCTGCACAAGCCCTCCAACTTCCCGACTGACTACACCACCTTCGGCTTCAGCCTGGCGTGGCGCTACTGATCTGGCACAAGGATTCGTGAAATGAACAGCATCTATCGCCTGGTTTTCAACCGCGCGCTGCGCGTGTGGCAGGTCGCTTCGGAACTGGTGAAAGGCGGTGGCGGCCTGGTCGGCCAGGTCGCCGGCCGGCAGACGGCAGCCGTGTCGCCGCTCGGCTTCGCGCTGATGTGCGCGTTGGGATGGGTCAGCCTGGCGCCCGTGGCTGCAGCGCAATCGGTCGGCCACATCGTGTCCGATCCCAACGCGCCAGGCCGTGAGCGGCCCACCGTGGTCACCGCGCCGAACGGTGTGCCGATGGTCAACATCACCACGCCATCGGCCGGTGGTGTTTCGCGCAACCGTTACTCGCAGTTCGATGTCGGCCGCGAGGGCGTGATCCTCAACAACGCGCGTGGCCAGGTGCAGACGCAGCTGGGTGGCTGGGTGCAGGGCAATCCGTGGCTCGCCACCGGCAGCGCCCGGGTCATCCTCAACGAGGTCAACGGCCCGGCCAGCCGGCTCAATGGCTACGTGGAAGTGGCCGGACAGCGCGCCGAGGTGATCATCGCCAATCCTGCCGGCATCCAGGTCAACGGTGGCGGTTTCCTCAATGCCAGCCGCGTCACGCTCACCACCGGCGCGCCGGTGTTCAGCGGCAGCGGTTCGCTGGAAGGTTATCGAGTCAGTGGTGGGGCAATCGAGGTCAACGGCGATGGCCTCGATGCCAGCCGCGCCGACTACACCGACCTGATCACCCGATCGCTGAAGGTCAACGCCGGCATCTGGGCCAACCAGCTGCAGGCGACCCTCGGCAACAACGTGGTCAGTGCCGACCACAGCCAGGTCAACGCTGCGGCGGCCAGCGGCGATGCGCCGACCTTTGCGCTGGATGTGGGCGCGCTGGGGGGCATGTTCGCCAACAAGATCTGGCTGGTCGGCAATGAACACGGCGTGGGCGTGCGCAATGCCGGCAGCATCGGTGCCCAGGCCGGCGAACTCGTGGTCACGGTGGACGGCCGGCTGGAGAACACCG